>DASQMQ010000022.1:0-7653 GCA_035645455.1 Pseudonocardia sp. | reverse complement strand
CTGCTGACCGGATGCTGCTGTCCGGTGCAGCGCACAGCGCGGCGACCGGCTCAGCGGCCGCGCGCGGTCGGACTCCCGGGCCACGACGACACACCCAGGCCGCACCCAGGCCCCGACGGCGCCGCGACGGGACCGCGACGGGGCCGCGACAGGGGCCGCAGCCGATCAGCCCGCGCGACCCGGCACTCTCACAGCAGGACCGGGAGCGCGGCCAGCCGCCAGGTCCCCGGATCGGGCAGGTAGGCCACCTCGTCGGCGGGCACGGCCAGGGCCAGTCCCGGGGAGCGGCGCAGCAGCGCCTCGACGGCCACCGCCGTCTGGGCCCGGGCGAACGCCGCGCCCAGGCAGAAGTGCGGCCCGTGCCCGAACTCCAGGTGGGCCGCGCCGCCGGGCGGACGGGCGACGTCGAACCGGTCGGGATCGGGGAACACCCGCGGGTCCCGGTTGACCGCCGGCATCGACACGGTCACCGCCTCGCCGGCCGCGATCGGCACCCCGGCCAGTTCGGCGTCCTCGCGGGCGAACCGGGGGACCGTCAGCAACTGCGGTCCGCACCAGCGCAGCAGCTCCTCGACCGCGGCGGGCATCGGATCGGTGCCCTGCTCCAGTCCGCGGCGCAGCGCGGCGAGCTGCTCGGGGTGGCGCAGCAGCTCGGCGACACCGTTGGCGAGCAGGTTCGTCGGCGTCTGCCCGCCCAGCACCAGCTGCCAGACCAGGCCGACGATCTCGACGTCGTCGAGCCGGTCGCCGTCCTCGGCGGGCAGCCGGACCAGGTCGGTGAGCAGGTCGTCGGCCGGTTCCACCCGGCGCTGCTCGACCGCCGCCCGGGAGTCGGCCACCACCCCCGGGAGCGCCTCGGTGAACGCGGCGATGTCCCCGGCCGCGATGGCCGCGCCGTAGCCCTCCCAGCGGGAGCGGTGGGCCTCCGGGATGCCGACCAGTTCGCACATCACCGCCATCGGCAGCGGTCGGGCCAGCGCGGCCACCAGGTCGACCGGTCCGTCCGCGGCCTGCGCCCGGTCCAGCAGCCCGGTCACCACCCGCTCGATCCGCGGCCGGAACCGGGCCGCCCGGCGCGGGGTGAACGCCGGCGACACCAGCCGCCGCAGCCGGGTGTGCTCGGTGCCGTCCAGCTCGGTCAGCGAGCGCAGGTACGGCAGGCAGTCGTCGGGGACCGGGGGTCGTTGGTAGCTCTGGCTGGTCGGCTCGAAGCGCGGGTCGCCGAGCATCGCCCGGGCCGGCTCGTGCCGGGTCACCGCCCACATCGGGAAGCCGGGGACCAGCAGCCGGGCCAGCGGGGCCTGCTCCCGGGCCGCCGCGAAGGCACCGGCCAGGTCGCCGAGCACCGCCAGATCGGTCAGGTCCAGCTCCGGCACGTCCATGACCATCCTCCATGTCGTCATCAGATGGTATGACCATCTGAATGGTGACGGTATCGTGCCGAGTGCTCGCCGGGCAACGGCGGGGTGGGCGAGGAGGGGCATGAGCCGGCTGAGCAGGGCGCAGATGCAGCAGCGCAACCGGGCCAAGGTGCTGGCCGCGGCCCGCCGGGAGTTCGCCGAGCGCGGCTTCCGGGACGCCAAGATCGACGTCATCGCCGAGCGGGCCGAGCTCACCCGCGGGGCGGTCTACTCCAACTTCCCCGGCAAGCGGGCCCTGTACCTCTCCGTGCTGGCGGCCGACGCCGAGCGCGCCGCCGACCTGCCCGACCTGGCCCCGGGCCGCACGGTCCGGGAGGCGCTGGCCGCGTTCGCGACGGCGTGGCTCGCCGAACTGCCGCTCGCCGTCGACGATCCGCCCGGCGCCGCCCGGCTGGGTGCGGACCTGCTGCCCGAGGTGCTGGCCGACGGGGCCGTGCGACCGCCGTTCGCCCAGCTGATGAAGCTGGATGCGCTGGTCCTCGCGCTGTCCCTGGAGCGGTTGCGCGGGCGGCCCGGCCGGCTGGTGCGGGTGGCCGAGGCCGCACTGACCACCCTGCACGGTGCCGGGGTGCTGTCCGCGGCCGCCCCCGGCTTCGTCGAGCCGTTCGACGTGGTGGCCACCTGCGCCCGGCTCGCCGATCTCGACCTGGACGACCACTGGGCCCCGCCGCACCTGGCGTACGTGCCCCGGGCCCGACCGGTGGACGAGCCGTGGGACCCGCCGGCCGCACTGGACGCGCTGAGCGGCGAGCCGGTCCGGCTGACCGGGGACGGGGTGGTCGCCGTGCTGGGGCTGCACCGGGCGGCGGCGATCGAGGAGGCCGTGCGCGCCGCCCCGGAGGGCGCCGAGGTGAGCGCGGTGCTGGTCAGCGGGGATCCCGCCGAGCTGTTGCCGCTGGCCCGGCTGGTGCTGGCCGACCTGCGGCGGTGCCTGCGCACCGCCGTCCCGCCGGGGGCCCGCCCGTCGCTGCGGGTGGTGCTCGACCCGGGCCCGGAGGTGGCCGCCGCGGCGGGCGTCCCGGCCGCCGGGGACGGCACCGAGGCCGCGTTCCGGGTCCGGGCCGGCCGGATCGTCGCGCGCGCCGACGGTCACGGCGCCTGCCACGCCGCCGCCACCGCCTGACCCCCGTCGAGAACGAAGCTGTCGTGATCCACAGGCCCTGTCGATCACGACAAGTTCGTTCTCGACGGTTCGGGTCCGCTGCGGGCGAACATTCGGCTGTGGGTGGAAGACGCAGGTCGGTGGGGGTGGGCGGGGAAAGACTGCGGATCCGGGCGCCCCGGTGGCGCCCGGACCCGAACAGGAAGTGGGTGCCCATGCCTCCCCGTGTCCCTCCCCGTGTCCCTCCCCGTGTCACAGCACCGCAGGCCCGGGTCGCGCCGGCGATGTCCTGGGGCGACTCGATCTACGACCGGCTGCTCGCGCAGCGGATCGTGGTGCTCGGCCAGGAGGTGGACGACGAGATCGCCAACCGCATCTGCGCGCAGGTGCTGCTGCTCGCCGCGGAGGACCCGCGGGCCGACATCTCGTTCCACATCAACTCACCGGGCGGCTCGGTCACCGCCGGGATGGCGATCATGGACACCATGGAGTTCGTCGAGTGCGACGTGGCCACCTACGCGGTGGGCATGGCGGCCTCGATGGGCCAGTTCCTGCTCTCGGCCGGGGCTCCGGGCAAGCGGTACGCACTGCCGCACGCCGCGGTGCTCATGCACCAGCCGCTGTCCGGGGTGGGCGGCACCGAGTCCGACATCGTCATCCAGTCCCAGCGGCTGACCCGGCTGAAGCGGCAGATGGCCGAGCTGACCGCGCGGCACACCGGCCAGTCCGTCGAGCGGATCGTGGCCGACGCCAACCGGGACCGCTGGTTCACCGCGACCGAGGCCCGCGACTACGGCCTGGTCGACCACGTGATCACCCGCTTCGCGGACGTCCCCACCCGCTGACGGGTTACGGTAGCCGGATGAACACTGCCGGTCGGCGGGTGCTGGCCTCGGTCGGCGACTTCGGCGTGATCGTCGGATGGCTGGCCGGGCTGACGGCGGTCAGCGTGGTCGTGCGGACGGCGGTCCGCGGGACCGCGGGGGACGGCCCGGACATCTGGGACAGCCGCGACGCTCCGCCGGCCGCCGTCGACCTCGGGGTGTTCCTGCTGACCGTGCTGCCGGTCGGCGCCTACCTGACCGCCACCGAAGCCGGCCCGCACCAGGCGAGCGCGGGCAAGCGGCGGCAGGGTCTGCGGGTCACCACGACCGGCGGGGCCCGTCCGGGTCCGCGGCGGGTGCTGGCGCGCAACGCGCTCAAGCTGCTGCCCTGGCAGCTCGGGCACCTGTCGGCGACCCGCTTCGCGACCGGGCGCGAACCGTCGCCCGCGGTCTGGGCCGCCTACGGCCTCGCACTGGTCCTGGCCGCCGCCGACGTCGCCGCGGCCCTGCGCGACCCGCACGGCCGCGCCCTGCACGACCGCCTCACCGGCACCCGCGTCACCCCGACCTGATCCGTCGAGCGCGTCCCTGACCGGTCGGGCACCGGTCGAGGACGGGGTGGACCGGGCCACCGCGGGGGTGCGGGAGCTCAGCACCGTGGCCGGGAACGTGCTCGCGGGGAGCAGCACGCCCCGGGCCTCGGCGCCCGGCCGCGCGGCCAGGCCCACCACCCGCGGTCGACGGGCGATCACCCCTGGGCGACGGGCGGGGCGGGAACCAGGCCGAGCACGCGGGCGGTGTCCACCGCGGACGCGGTGCGGGGTCGGGGTCCGCTGGGCACCGAGGACGTCATGGGCACCGGCTACCCGCCAGCACGGCGGGCTTGCGCCCAGCCGGGTCCGGGGAAGGCGGGTCGACCACGGTGCGGACGGGTATTCCGGGGCACCAGCCGAGCGGAAGGGGAGGTCAGCGATGGCCGGCACGAAGAAGGAGGAGGAGACCGAGCGGATGCGCGAGGACGTCCCCTCGACGATCGCCCGCTCCGACGACAAGGCCGTGCGCACCTACAAGAAGACCCTGGAATCGGCCGAGGAGAGCTACCCCGACGATCCCGAGCGCGCGCACCGCGCCGCGTTCTCCTCGCTCAAGCACACCCACGAGAAGGTCGGCGACCACTGGGAGCCCAAGGACGAGAACGGCCCGTCCGACGACCAGGCCGCCACCCGCGGCCCGCAGAACCGGACGTCGGACCGGCCCACCGCGGAAGGCGTCAACGCCCGGGCCACCAAGGCGCACCTGGTGGACGTGGCGAAGCGGGTCGGGGTGAAGTCCGCCGCCAAGCACACCAAGGACGAGCTGGTCGAGGAGATCCGCAAGGCGAACGCCCGCGAGACGCGCCACGCCAGGGAGGAGGAGAAGCAGTAGGCCCAGCCGGCCCGTTCGCTCCGGAGGAGGGGAGGAACTGGGCCCGGCGGGTGATTCCGCCGAGCCTCAAGGCCGGTCGACCAGCAGCCGGCTGAGCCCGGCCAGGCTCAGCACGTCGTGCGCGACCGACCCGGCCGGCGCCAGCACCCGCAGGGACGGGTCGGCGAACCGGTCGAGCTCGTAGAGCAGCCGCACCCCGGCCGCGGTGACCCCGGTGCAGGCGGTCAGGTCGAGCACCACCTGGCGGGTCCCGCCGCCCGAGGCGTGCAGCAGCGCCGAGCGCAGCTCGTCGACGATCGGCAGGTCGACCGGGCCGTGCACAGTGACCTCCGGTGGGCCGCTGCCCGGCCCGGCCACCTCGAACGCGCCCGGATCCGCCGGTCGCAGCCAGCCGCGGGTCCCGCCGCGGCGCACCACCGTGGGGTGGCCGAGGGCGAAGGTCACCTCGACCCGGGTGCCGGTGGCGCCGGTCTGCACCGCCATGCTCTGCGACAGCTCGCGGGCCACGGCCAGCCCGTAGCCGGGCTGGCGGCCCGCCTCGGCCCAGCGGCCGTCGTCGGCCACCTCGATCCGCAGCCCGGCCGAGCCGTCCAGCCCGGCGTGCACCCGCACCGCGCCCGGCTCGCCCTGCGGGTACGCGTGCTCCATGGTGTTGCTGACCAGTTCGGACACCACCAGCGGCACCGCGGTGACGGCCTCGGCGGTGGCTCCGAGGTCCTCCAGCCAACCGGTGAGCGCAGCCCGCAGCGGTCCCAGCTCGGCCGGGACCGCGGGCACCTCCAGGCGCAGGTCCGCGTCGTCGTCGGCGGGCCGGGCGGCGGCCAGCACGGTGAGCCCGGGGGCGGTGCTCGGGCCGTCCGCGGAGCCGGTCCGGTCGACCAGCCGGACGCAGAACACGTCCAGCGCGGTGGAGGAGTCCGCCGGTCCGGCGCGCCCGGCCGTCACCTCCGGCGGCCACAGCCGCCCGACGTCGTCGGCGAGCGCCCCCAGCCAGCGGGCGACCGGCCGGCGCCCCTCGACCGGCCCGCCGGTGTGCAGCAGCAGGAGGTCGTCCCGGTCGAGGACATCGGGCCGCAGGACCGGCCGGCTGGCCCCGACGCCCAGCGGGCCACCGGCGTCGCCGTCGACCACCCGGGCCGGACGGGGCCCGCACACCAGTGCGGGCTGGTGCCCGCAGCGGGCGTGCTCGAACCGCCCGGTGGCCGGGTCGAGCACGACGACCGCGACGGTGGCCCCGCGCACCCCGGCGTTCCGGCCGGCCACCGAGTCGAGCCGGCGCACGGCCTCGGGCAGTCCACCACCGGCCAGCAGGCAGTCCTGCAGCACGGCGCGCAGCGTGCTCACCGCGGCGACCTCGGCCGCCGGCGAGGCCTGGCGACCGACCGAACCGACCGCCAGCGCGACCCGCCCGCCCGGGAGGGCGATCACGTCGAACCACTCGCCCGCCCCGGCGCCGGGCGGCGCGGAGACGTGGTGCGCGGCCAGCCGCACGCCGCGCACCACCGGGACCTGCTCGGGCATGTGCTCGGGCCGGGCGGGGCCGGCGACCGGTCCGGCAGCGGAGGGCACTGCGCCCGGATGGGTGGCGCGCGCATCGTCCGGAGGAACGTCCATCACGCTCCGTAGCAGTGCGCCGGTCAGTTCCCGGGCCCGGACGAGCACGCCACGCACCGCGCCGTCCCCACCCCGGACCTGGTCGGCGTCGATCACGTAGCGGGTGCCGCGCGGCGGGGTCGGCCCGGAACGGCGCCAGCGCAGGTCCCGGACGGACTCG
Organism: Pseudonocardia sp.; assembly: GCA_035645455.1. GTDB lineage: Bacteria > Actinomycetota > Actinomycetes > Mycobacteriales > Pseudonocardiaceae > Pseudonocardia. Next base: position 1,107 of record DASQMQ010000022.1, on the reverse strand, counting down.
CCGGTGCGCAGCACCCGGAGCAGGGCCTCGGTCAGCTCCGGGGCGTCGAGCCCCTCGCCGACCTCGCCGAACCGGCTGCCCAGCACGGTGGTGCCGGACGCCGCGGCGGACCGGGCCGCGCGGTTGGCCGTGGCCACCCGCAGCTCCTCGCCCCGGACCTCCCACACCGCGTCGGGCAGGTCGTCGAAGGCGGCGGCCGCGGCCCCGACGCTGGGGCCGATCGCGCACCCCCCGCTCCCGGGCATGCTCCCTCCCGTTCTGCCGACTCGAGCCGGCACAGCGGCGGTGGTGGACGCCGTCCGGGGAGACTAGCGGCGCTGCACCGCTGCTCCCGCACTCGGTGACGTGTGGACAGCAGTTACACAGAGTAGTAGTCACGGTGGCCGCGTTTAGGTCGGCCGTGAGCGGCCACATCCGAAACATGACGACTGCCGATCGGCCCGCGCCCGAGGTCGTTCTGTTCGACCGGGACGGCACCCTCGTCGTCGACGTCCCCTACTGCGACAACCCCCTCCTGGTCCGACCGATGCCCACCGCAGCGGCCGCTCTCAGCTTGCTGCGTGCGGCGGGCGTACCCGTGGGCGTGGTCACCAACCAATCCGGCATCGGTCGCGGCCTGATCTCCGCAGCGGCCGCGGAGGCGGTCAACCGCGAGGTCGATCGCCTGCTCGGCCCCTTCCCGGTGTTCCTCACCTGCCCGCACGCCCCCGACGACGGCTGCTCCTGCCGCAAACCGCGGCCGGGCATGCTCCTGGAGGCCGCCGAGCGCCTCGGCGTGCGGCCCGACCGGATGGCCTTCGTCGGCGACATCGGTTCCGACGTCGAGGCCGCCGAGGCGGCCGGCGCGATCCCGGTCCTGGTGCCCACCCCGGTGACCCGGCCCGAGGAGATCCGCCGGGCCCCGGTGGTCCGGCCCACCCTGCTCGCCGCGGTCGAGCACCTGCTCGGTTCCCGGCGTCCGGGCGCCGCCGCCGGGGCGGTGTCGTGACCCGGGTACTGGTCGTCCGGCTGGACGGTGCGGGTGACGTCGTGCTGGCCGGGCCCGCGGTCCGCGCGATCGCCGCCCGGGCGGAGGTCACGCTGCTGTGCGGGCCGGCCGGGGCCGCC
>DASQMQ010000021.1:0-2420 GCA_035645455.1 Pseudonocardia sp. | reverse complement strand
GTTCGGGACCATGACCTCGACCTGGAGCACCGCAGACATCCCCTCGCAGGCCGGCCGCACGGTCGTGGTGACCGGCGCCAACAGCGGCCTGGGGCTGGTCACCGCCCGGGAGCTCGCCCGCGCCGGCGCGCGGGTCGTGCTGGCGGTGCGTGATCCCGCCCGCGGCGAGCGGGCCGCCGCCACGGTGTCCGGCGACGTCGAGGTGCGGCGGCTGGACCTGGCCGACCTGGCGTCGGTGCGGGCCTTCGCGGCCGGTTGGAGCGGCGACCTCGCCGTCCTGGTGAACAACGCCGGGATCATGATGGTGCCGGCCGGACTGACCGCGGACGGCTTCGAGCGGCAGCTCGGCACCAACCACCTGGGCCACTTCGCGCTGACCGTCCTGCTGCTGCCGCACGTCACCGACCGGGTGGTGACCCTCTCCTCGGCCGTGCACAAGGCCGGGTGGATCGACCTCGACGACCCTCACTGGCAGCGCCGTCGCTACTCCCCGACCGGCGCCTACGCGCAGTCCAAGCTGGCCAACCTGCTGTTCACCCTCGAGCTGCAGCGCCGGCTGACCGCGTCCGGCTCCCCGGTGCGGGCGCTGGCGGCACACCCCGGCTGGGCCGCGACCGAGCTGCAGGGACGCACGGGGAACCCGCTCAACGACCGGGCGATGCGGCTGGGCAACGCGCTGCTCGCCCAGTCCGCCGAGCAGGGGGCGCTGCCGACGCTGGCCGCCGCCGTCCTCGACCTGCCCGGCGGCAGCTACCTCGGCCCGCGCGGGCTGGGCGAGTGGCGCGGGGCACCGACGCTGGTGGGCCGCAGCCCCGCAGCCAGCGACCCCGACCTCGCCCGGCGGCTGTGGGTGGCGTCGGCCGAGCTCACCGGTGTCGACCTGCCGGTGCCCGCCGCCTGACCTGATGCCGGGAACACAGTCGTGCGGTGGATGTTTACTCCGGCGCCCGCGTGAGGTAATCTCTACCTGCCACTAGAGGTTCACCTCGGGCAGCGAACACACCAGCACGAACCCAGGAGGTTGACACAGCGATGGCCATGCTGACCGCCTACGACCCGTTCGCCGCCACGTCCGCCGCCTTCCGAGCGCTGGACCAGCTGGCCGGCCGGGCCGGCGGGCTGACCGCCCGCCCGCTGTCGGGCATGCCGATGGACGCCTACCGCGTCGGTGACAACTTCGTCGCCCACTTCGACCTGCCCGGCGTCGACCCCGGCTCGATCGACCTGTCGGTCGAGGGCACCACGCTCACCATCACCGCGGAGCGCTCGGTGCCGCAGCTGGAGAACGCCGAGTGGGCGATCGCCGAGCGGCCGTACGGCAGCTACACCCGGCAGCTCGTCCTCGGCCGCAGCCTGGACACCGACCGGCTCGAGGCCCACTACCACGACGGCGTGCTCACGCTGAGCATCCCGGTCGCCGAGAAGGCGCGGGCCCGCAAGATCTCGGTCACCCGGGCGGACACTCCGCAGGCCGTCGAGGGCCGCACGGTCGAGGGTCGCACGATCGAGGGCGAGTCGGCCGAACGGAAGTCGGTCGAGAGCTGATCGGCGGCGCAGCCCACGAGGGCCGGGTCCACGCGGACCCGGCCCTCGTGCCATCCAGGACGCCCCCACCACCCGAGACCGAGGGACCGCCATGACCGCACCCGGCTCCCGTGCCGGCGATCCGGTGGGGCGCCTCGACGACCCGGACTTCCCGGCGCTGACCATGAGCCAGGCCGCCGCGCTGCTCGGCGTGCAGGCGGCCTTCCTGCGCAGCCTGGACACCGCCGGGGTCATCCGACCGCACCGCTCCCCCGGCGGGCACCGCCGCTACTCCCGCCACCAGCTGGCCCTGGCCGCTCGGCTGCGCGGCCTGCTCGACGAGGGGCACACGCTGGCCTCCGCGGAGGTGATCCTCGGGCTGCAGGACGAACTGGCCGACGCCCGGGCCGACAGCGAGCGCCTGCAGGCCACGGTCGACCGGCTGCGCGCCCGCGACGACGGGTGACCGGCGTCCCACCCTCCCGCGGGCCCTGGGGGGTGTGCGCAGGCCGACCTGGGGCCGGCCATGGGCACCGGCGTCGACGTGGCGATCCGGGCCTCCCGGCCTCACCCTGGTGCGCGGCGGCCTGCGGGCCGCGGCCGACGCCATCCGGTTGGCCCGCGCACGCTCGGTGTTCGTGGTGACCAACAGCCCGCGGCCGCGCCGGTTCGCCCGCTGCCGGGCAACGCCGCCGTCCCCGCCGGCCGTCCGGTGACGCACCGGCAACCGCACGCCGCGCGCGACTGACACCCTGGGCCGACGGCGTGGGGCATCCCGCGGCTGCTCGTGCTCTGCCCACCCCGTGGGCAGAGCACGCGGTCCGCACCGGCGCCCTCGGGACGAGCGGAGGCACCACCGTGACCCTGGATGATCGACACCGCAGGCTCACCCGACT
>DASQMQ010000020.1:0-4996 GCA_035645455.1 Pseudonocardia sp. | reverse complement strand
CGATGGTCCCGAGCACGGGTCCGCGCAGCTACGCGCAGTACAACGCCTACTACAGCAACGAGCCGGTCGGAGCCCTGCCATCGCCCGCCACGGAGGCCCCGCGGCCGGCGCCGCGCCCCGAGCCGGCCGCGTCGCCTTCGCGCCCGACCCCGGCCTCCCGCGGACAGTAGGCCGAGCGGCCGGTTCACCGCGCGAGGCGGGTGGGGACGACCGGTGGCGGGCGGCGCCGGTCAGTCGGCCACCGGAACCGTCTCCCGGCCGGCGGCGACCGGTCTGAGTCGGTCGAGGTCGGCACCGGCGGCGAGGGTGTCCAGCCACCGCAGCACCCCGCCCACCACCCCGTCGACCGCGGCCAGCGCCCGGGCCGCGCGGAAGTCGCCGACGGCCTCCGTGGCCTGGCCCCGCTCGCCCGCCACCGCCAGCGCCGCGTGGGCGAGGGCGCGGACGTCCAGCACCGCGTACTCCGGGGTGCCGGGGCTGCGCCGCAGCCGCTCGTCGGCCTGGGTGATCGCCGTCCGGAAGTACTGCTGGGCGGTCAGCACGTCGCTGCTGCGCAGCCGCACCGCGCCGGTCAGCAGGGTGGTCTCGGCCTGGGTCGGGGGGTGGGGGTGGCGGGCGGCGGCGCGGGCGAGCTGGCCGGCGGTGCCCAGGTCGCCGACGGCCAGGTGCAGGCGGGCCAGCCGGATCCGGGCCCGGACCTGCACCTGGAGGTAGCCGGTCGGGTCGGCGACCGCGATCGCCTCCCGGTAGAGCCCGGCGGCGTCGCCGGGGCGGTCCAGGGCGAGGTGGCAGTCGCCGAGGACTTCCAGGCAGGCGGCCCGCATCCGGAGGTCGCCGATCTCGGCGGCGATGGTGAACGCCCGCTCGGCGAGGGGGAGGGCCTCGGTGGGGGTGCCGAGCAGCAGGTGCCCGACGGCCAGGTCGGCCAGGGCGACGGCCTCGTACTCGCGGTCGCCGACCTCACGGCTGAGGTCGAGGGTGCGCTGGTGCAGGGCGAGGGCCTCCGGGATCCGCCCGGCGTCGCGCCGGCAGGCGCCGAGCAGGCGGGTGTTGCGGGCCTCGCTCCACCGGTCGCCCTCCTGGCGGGACAGCCCGATCCCGCGTTCGAGCAGCGCGCCGGCCTGCTCCAGGGCGCCCGCGCAGGCCAGGGTGCGGCCGAGGGTGGCCAGGGTGTCGATCTGGGCCCAGGTGTCGCCGAGGTCGTCCTGCACCCGCAGCGCGGCGTGCAGCAGCGGGACGGCGTCGTCCGGACGACCCAGCTCGGTGAAGCACCAGGCGACGTCCACCCGGCAGGCCGCCTCGGCGAGGCGGTCGCCCGTGCCGGTGTGCAGGGCGAGTGCGCGCTCGTGCAGCCGCAGGGCGCGGGGCAGGTCGCCGAGGTCGGCGTGGCAGTGGCCGAGGTGGCCCAGCGTCTCGGCCTCGCCGATCCGGTCGCCGATCCGGTTGTAGATCGTGCCGGCCCGCTCGTGCAGTTCGATGGCCCGGTTGGGCTGCCCCATCCCGGCGAACGCCGTGCCCAGCGCGGACACGCACCACGCGTTCAGCCACGGCTCGTTGATCCGCTCGCGCAGCCGGTCGAGCAGGCTGACGATCAGCCGGTGGTGGCCCCACCCGCGCAGCTCGGCCACCGCCCCGCGCATCAGCAGCAGGGCGGCCTCGTCGATGGCGTCGTTGGCCCAGTGCAGCTCGAACTCGGCCAGCTGCGGGGCCAGGTCGTCGAGCGACGCCCACCGCTCGAACGGCGTCGAGATCGTGGCCAGCAGGTCGGCGGCCAGGTGCCACATCGCGTTGCGGCTGACCGGCAGCGGGTCGACGTGCACGTCGCTCGGCTGGCCCACCGGCACCCCGTCCAGGGCGCGCTCGCGGTCGGCTGCGCGCAGCGCGTACCGCCCGTCGACGTGCAGCAGGAGCCCGCGCCGGTGCAGCTGGTCGAGCACGTCGGCGGTGTCGGCGCCGGTGTGGAAGCGCCGCAGCACGTGGTCGACGGCCACCGCGGGCACCGGCACCGGGAACGCGGCCAGCGCCGCCGCGGCATGGCGTTCGAGCAGGTCGAGGCGGCCGAACGCGCGGGTGGACAGCACGTCGACGGGGTCGGTGGGGGCGGTCTCGTCGGGCAGTCCGAGGCGGTCGAACGTGCGGTCCGGCAGGACGTCGACGGCGTCGGTGTGCTGCACCTCGGCGAGCAGCTCGGCCAGCGGGTCCTTGCCGCCGGCCAGCACCGCGGCCAGCATCTCCAGCGCCCGCGGATTGCCCCCGGCCCCGGCCAGCACGCCCGGGTCGGCGTCGCGCAGGCCCAGCGCGCCGTCCGGATCGCGGGCCTGCAGCAGGGCCGCGGCGGCCGGCGGGGGGAGCTCGTCGAGGTCGATCCGGCGCAGGCCGGCCGGGTCGCGGGCGAGCAGCCCGTCCGGGGGCACCCGGGAGGTGGCGACGACGGTCACGGCGTGCCCCGGCGCCGACGTCAGCGCCCGCACGGCCTCGGCCAGCGCGGCGTCCAGGGTGCCGCCGGCGTCGGCGACCAGGTGCTCGGCCCCGTCGATCAGGACGACGACCGGGCCCGGCGGGAGCGCTTCGAGCACCGCGTACATCATCGCGGTCGGCGTCTCCCGGGGGTTGCGGTGGCGGGCGGCCAGCCGGGCCGCGGCGGCGTCGGGCAGCAGCCGGCACAGCCCGCGGAACAGCCGCGGGTAGCCCAGCGGCAGCTCGCTCGGCGGCCCGAGGTGCACCACCCCGAGCGGTTCGGACTTCGGCCACTGCTGCAGCAGGTGGCAGGCCAGGGCGGTCTTGCCGACCCCGGCCGGCCCGACGATCGTCACCAGCCGGACGTCCGGGGACAGCACGCACCCGGCCAGCTCGGCGACCTCGGCGCGCCGGGCGTGGAGCACCGCGGGCGCGGTCATCGGGGGCGCGTCGACGGTGAGCACGGCGGGCCGGTCCTGCAGGTCCAGCACCTGGCGCAGCAGGGGCAGCGCCGCGGGCACGCCCCCGGAGACGTCGACGACGTTGCGCGACGGGATGCCGGTGGGCAGTCGCACCGACCGCTGCGCCCGCAGCACGACCACCGGCCGGCCGAACATCTCGGCGAGCCCGAGCTTGTGCATCGCCTCCGACCCGCCGCGCACGGCGTCCGGGGTCGCCACCAGCACCAGGGCGCGGCAGGTGCGGATCGCGACGTCGACGGTGCCCTCGCCGGCCGGCAGCCCGGTGCGGATCAGCTCGTAGGTCGGCAGCTCGGTGCGCAGCAGCCGGGCCAGGTCGTCGACGATCGGGCCCGCGTCGGAGCGCGCGGAGCTGACGACGATGTGGCCACCCAACGCGAAACCCCCCGATGCTGCTCGATCGGGCCCTGATCGAACGGTGCTGTCCGGCGAGGGGAGATCCTCGCAGCCGACACGCCGCCGCGCTGCCCCGGATAGTCGGAGGGTCACGGTGGAGCGCTGGCCGGACGATCCGCGCCGCCATCCGGGCCGGTCTGCCGGGGCCGTCTGCCGATCATCGCCAGCACGGGTCGTCCGGCGCTCGGGGGCCGGAGCACGGTCAACGGACGGCCGGGCTGTCCGGTCGTGATCGAAGAGCCCCGGTGCCGCGTTCCTCCGGCCGTCCGTCCCGCCCTACTGCGGCGGGGGAGCGTCCCGCCGGGCCCGCAGGCCCTTGCGCCAGGCCGAGTAGGAGCCGATCGGGCCCGCGTGCGGCCGGTACAGCCAGCGCCACGGGTGGACGACGGCCGGAGCGACGGCCGCGGCGCGGGACCGGAACCCCGGCACCGGGGCGTGGGTGACGGCCACGGCTCGCCCGCGCAGCTCGCCCGCCACCTCCCCGCGGCGCACCTCGACCTCCCGGCGGGTCGCCAGGTCCGCGAGGGTCTCGGCCAGGAACACCAGCCGCTTGCCCGACAGCCGCAGCCGCCCGAGCAGCGGCTCGTCGAACACGAACACCGCCGGCAGGTCCGGGTGGGCGTCGAGCGCCGGGTCGGCGTCGCCGAGCGACTCGGCGGTGAGCCACACCGCGCCCGGCTCCGCGTTCTCCGTGGGCGTGCGGGGTCCGCCGGTGGACTCCGGATCGGGATCGTGGCGCAGCAGCGGCTCGGGCTCGGGCCGGTCGGCCCCGGGCCCAGTCCCGTCCGGTGGAGGAGCCGGCGGCCACTCCTGGATCGGGCACGCCGTGTTCAGGGCGCAGTCCCGGCACAGCTGCGGCGCCCGCTTCTGCACCTGCCGGCGGGAGAAGCCGTAGGGCTGGCCGGTGCCCGCGCCGACCGTCCACTGCCAGCCCAGCCGGTTGGCCGCGCGGGACCCGTCGAGCAGGTGGGTGTAGAACCGGTCCTCGCCCGCGGTCCACTCCGCCCCGGCCCGGACGGTCCACTGCGACGACAGCCACATCCGGGTCTGGTTGACCAGCCAGCCGTCGGTCTCCAGCTCCGCGACGCACGACGACACGCAGTTCATCGCCGCCGGCCACGGCTCCTCCCAGCTGCGCGCCGGGCGGGCCGGCGCGGCCCGCAGGGCGGTGGCGTTGCGCCGCCCGACCCGCGCGTAGAGGTGCCGGGCGTACTCCTGCCAGGCCAGCTCGTCGCGGAACTTGGTGCGGTCGCGCGGCGGGGCCGGCGCCGCGGCGTCCCACGCGGCGGGCAGGTCGACCAGCCCGTGGCGGATGTAGGGCGAGATCCGGCTGGCGCCGCGCCGCGAGCGGGGGAGCACCTCGTTGCGGCGCGCGGCGTAGCCGGTGAGGTCGAGGGTCGCGAGCGCGGCGTCGGCGGCCTCCTGGCCGCCGCGGAACGCCGGGGACGCGACGGGGGTGTCGCAGCAGAGGTCGCCGAGGTGCGCGCGCACCCACTCGACGGCGGCGTCGGGCCCGGGAGCGGGCGTCGGGAGCAGCACCGACCGAGTCTGCGGGCCCGGTCGGCCCACCGCGCGCCGAGCGCCTCGGTCCTTCTACCGGCGGTGGTGAACACGCCCATCTGCGACAGCACGCGCGCCCACCGCCGAGATGATCGCGATCCGCG
>DASQMQ010000019.1:0-4438 GCA_035645455.1 Pseudonocardia sp. | reverse complement strand
GGCCAGGCGGTGCTCGACCGGATGCCGGCCGCCGAGCGGCTGGCCGCCCACCAGCGGGCCGCCCGCGAGCTGGCCGCCGACGGCGCCCCGCCCGGGGCGGTGGCCGCGCACCTGCGGCAGCTCCCGCCGCTGCGGGATCCGTGGGTCGTCCACCGGCTCCGGGAGGCCGCCCGCGCGGCCGTGGCCGCCGGCGCCCCGGAGGCCGCGGTCGGCGACCTGGCCCGGGCGCTGGCCGAGCCGCCGACCGGGGACGACCGCGTCGACGTGCTCACCGAGCTGGGCGAGGCGCAGTGCCAGGCCGGTTCCACCGCCGGGTTCGACCGGCTGGCCGAGGCGCTGGAGCTGGCCGTCGACCCGGCCCGCCGGGACCGGATCGCTCTGCACCTGGCCCGGCGGCTGCAGATGGCCTGGGAGCTGCCCCGCGCGCTCGCGGTGCTGGACCGCGCGGTCGCCGAGATCGACGCCCGCGGCCCGGGCGACCCGGTCGCCGCGCTGCTCGTCGAGGTCGACCTGATCGGGCTGGCCCGGCCGCGCCCGGCGATGCGCGAAGCCGCGCGCACCCGGTTGGCCCGGCTGGCCCCGGCCGCGGGGTCGGGCGACGTCGCCGGGTGCACGCTGCTGGCCGCCCTCGCGGTCGAACTGCTGCAGGAGCCCGGCCGGACCGCGGAGGCCGTCGAGCTCGCCGGACGCGCGCTGGCCGGGATCGCCGGACTGGCCGGCGGGCCGTTCCAGATCACCGTGCTCTACGCCGCGGGTCCGGTGCTCGGCGCGGCCGGTGAGCTGGCGGCGGCGGCCGCGGCGGCGGACGGGACCGTCGCCAGCGCCCGCAGCCGGGGGGCCCGCACCGAGCTGGGCGCCGCGCTCACCATGCGGGCCGACATCGCCGCCCGCCGTGGGGAGCTGCTGGACGCCGAAGCGGACGTGCGGCTCGGCGAGGACGTGGTCGACGGGGCCGCCATGCCCTACCCGCCGCGGCTGCTGGTCGGCTTCCTGCTGCCGGTCCTGGTGTGGCGCGGCCGGCTGGCCGAGGCCGAGCGGGAACTGGCCGCGCTCGGCGTCGACCACCGGCAGGTCGCGGTGCTCGCCGCGCTCGGGCGGCTGCGGCTGGCCCAGGGCCGACCGGGCGAGGCCCTGGACGCCCTGCTGGCCTGCGGTGACCGGCTGGAGCGGCGGGCCTGGATCCACCCCGGGCTGTTCCCGTGGCGGACCGACGCCGCGCTCGCCTGCCACCGCCTCGGCCGGGCCGGGCAGGCGCGGGCGCTGGCCGACCGGGCGCTGGCCACCGCCCGCCGCTACGACGCGCCGATCCCGCTCGGGTTGGCCCTGCGTGCGGTCGGGCTGGTCGGGTCGGACCTGGACGCGCTGCGCGCGGCCGCCGACGTGCTGGGCGGGACCGCGGCCCGCCTGGAGCACGCCGAGGCGCTGGTCGAGCTGGGGGCCGCACTGCGCCGCGCCAACCACCGCGCCCAGGCCCGGGAGCCGCTGCGGGCCGGGCTGGAGCTGGCCCACCGGTGCGCGGCGGCGCCGCTGGCTACCCGGGCCACCGAGGAGCTCGCCGCCGCCGGCGCCCGGCCGCGCACGCCGCTGCGCACCGGCACCGAGGCGCTGTCCCCGAGCGAGCGGCGGGTCGCCCGGCTGGCGGCCGAGGGGATGACCAACAAGGAGATCGCCCAGGCCCTGTACGTCACCACGAAGACCGTCGAGGTGCACCTGTCGGCCTGCTACCGCAAGCTCGGCATCGCCGCGCGCCGCGACCTGGCCCGGGTCCTCGGCGGGCCGCCGGCGTAACGGTCAGCCTCGACGGCTCGATCTCCGAGCGTGTCGACGAGCGTGCTCCTCATGCTGGTGGGTGTCGGGTGCGGGGTCGGTTTCGCGGCCCTGGCGCTGTGGGTCCAGACGGCCGCCGGCACCCCGCTGCGCAAGGTCAGCTGGGGCGCCCCGATCGGCATGCTGGCGATCGGGCTGGTGCTCGGCGGCGGCGCCTGGTTCATCGACTCCGGCGAGGCCGGCACCACCCTGCTCGAACTGGAGGCCGAGGGCTCGCCGGCCGGTGCCCCGGGCCCGGAGCGGGAGTTCGACCTGCGCATCGAGCACCCCGGCGTGCAGCACCGGCTGTGGCTCAACCCGCTGGCCGAGCAGGCCACCGAGAGCGAGCGGGACCCGGTCGAGCTGCTGGTGCGGGTGGCGGACCCGGCCGGGCGGGAACTGGTGGCCGAGTCGCTGGTGCTCGAGGCCGAGTGCCCGGACGTGGTCTTCTGCGAGTGGGCGGACTGGAGCACGTCGTTCACGCCGCCGACGGCCGCGGTGCACCGGTTGTCGGTGACCGTGCTGACCCCGGACGTGCCGCTGGTGCACATCAAGGTCGACGACCCGGAGAAGACCGACGGCGAGCGCCTGCCCGGCTACTGACCGGGATGAGCGGGTGGTGGAGCAGGTGCCCGCACCGCACGGTGCGCGATCCGGTCACGGAGCGGATGCTGGCCCTGGTCACGACAGCAGGCCGATGCCCAGGGTGAGCACGGATGCGGCGAGCACCGCGGCGCCCACCCGGACCAGCAGCACCAGTCGGGTGGGCTCGGTGCGCCCGCGCCCGGCCGCGGACAGGAAGAACCCGGCCGGCATCAGCACCGCCGCCCAGGCCACTCCGGAGCGGGCGAGCAGCTCCCAGCCGCCGCTCAGCCCGGCCGCCGCGACGAACGGCTGCACCACCAGCGCCAGCGTCACGAGCATGCCGGCGTGTGCGTGCCCGGCCCGGTAGAACCGCCGTTGCAGGTCGGTGGCCGGCGCCCGGCCGGTGCTGACCCGCAGCAGGAACGTGCCGCCGTACTCCACGGCGACCAGGGTGATCAGCAGGACCCCGGCGAGGGTCAGTGACGCCTCGGACAGCTGAACGGTCACGGACCCTCCATGGATACTCGAACTATCCTTATGGCTCGACCGTAGCCCCGACGGCGAGGGCGGCGCAACGGATCTCGGATATCCGTGGTATCCATGTCGCCGTGCGGCTGTCCGAACTGGCGAGCACCACCGGCACCAGCATCCCGACGATCAAGTTCTACATCCGGCAGGGGCTGCTGCCGCCCGGCCGCCCGGCCTCGGCCCGGCAGGCCGAGTACGGCGACCCGCACGTCGAGCGGATCCGGCTGGTCCGGGCGCTGGTGGAGGTGGGCGGGCTGTCGCTGGGCGCGGTCCGAGCGGTGCTCGACGCGCTGTCCGGGCCGGGCGGGACGGCCGCCGCGGTGGCCGTGGCCCACCAGGCGCTGGGCCCGGAGCCGGCGGTCGCCGCACCGCCGCACCGGGCCCGCCGGGCCCTCGACCTGCTCGGCTGGGACACCGGCCGGGACATCGGCGACGGGGACGACGATCCCGGCCGCGCGGTGCAGCAGCTGGAGGCGGCGCTCGCCGCGGTGGAGGCGGTCGGGCTGGCCCCGGACGAGGACCGGCTGCGCGCCTACGCCGACGCCGCGACGGCCGTCGCCCGGGTGGACGTGGCCGGCGTCGCGGGACCTCGCAGCGCGGCCGGGGACGACGGCGTCGGGAGCGTCGACCCGGTCCGCTACGTCGTGCTCGGCACGATCCTCTACGAGCCGCTGCTGCTGGCCCTGCGACGGCTGGCCCAGCAGCGGGCGTTCCGCGAGGCCGGTGGCCCGGACGCCGACCGCGGGCCCTAGTCGCGACTACCCGACCGCGTCGTGGACCGCCCGGGTGCGGGCCGCGCAGCGGCAGCGCAGGACGCGGCACTGCACCACGAGGAGGACGTCGCACAGCGGGTCGGCTCCGCCGCGTGCCGGGCCGGTCCGGGTACTGGCGGAGTTGTGCCAGTGCCGGTCGGTCACCGGGACGCAGCACGCTGCCGGGAGTAACCTCGCCGCGCGCTGCTCCGGGCCGGGTATCCCCGCGTCGCCCCCCTGCGACGACCCGGGCCGGGGCTGCGCGCCTCCGGAGCCCCGCCCGATCCCTCGTCCGTCGGACGGCCATCCACCCCGCCGCATCTCATCCGCCGACCGCTGCGGAGGCCGACTTCGGCGCACGCCGAGCGGCGCCCGCCGACCCGGGGCGACCTCGGCCCGACCGCCCGGCGACCGTGGGTGGCGCCCGGCGCGGCCGTCGCTCGGACGGCCGACGTTCCCGGTACCCGGCATTATCGTCCGGTTCCGGACCGTCCCCGACCGGTCGCCCGCCCTCGTGGCCGGCGATCGTCGCTCCCCCGCTGCCGGGGTCCGCGTCGACGACGAACAGGAGTGCCCCGATGAGTGCTGCTCGGTGGACCCGCGCCTCCGCGACCCGGATCGCCGGTGCCACGCTGCTGGCCGCCCTCTCCGGCGCCGGCCTGACCGGCTGCGCCGAGATCCCGTACGCCGCGCAGGGCGGGCCCCCGGTCACCACGCCGGTCGGCAGCGCGCTCGGCGGGCAGCAGCCGCGCCAGGCCGCCGAGCCG
>DASQMQ010000018.1:0-16756 GCA_035645455.1 Pseudonocardia sp. | reverse complement strand
GTCGGCCACGCCGGGGCCGTACGAGCTGAGCCGGGTGCGCAGCGACGTGGTCGAGCAGGTCATCCGGCCGACCGGCCTGGTCGACCCCGAGATTGTCGTGAAGCCGACCAAGGGCCAGATCGACGACCTCGTGCACGAGATCCGCGAGCGGTCCGAGCGCGACGAGCGGGTCCTGGTCACGACCCTCACCAAGAAGATGGCCGAGGATCTCACCGACTACCTGCTCGAGCTCGGCATCCGCGTGCGGTACCTCCACAGCGAGGTCGACACGCTGCGCCGGGTCGAGCTGCTGCGCGAGCTGCGGATGGGCACCTTCGACGTGCTCGTCGGGATCAACCTGCTGCGCGAGGGCCTCGACCTGCCCGAGGTGTCGCTGGTGGCGATCCTGGACGCGGACAAGGAGGGCTTCCTGCGCTCGGGCACCTCGCTGATCCAGACCATCGGCCGGGCGGCCCGCAACGTCTCCGGCGAGGTGCACATGTACGCCGACCGGATCACCGACTCGATGCGGCACGCCATCGACGAGACCGACCGCCGCCGGGCCAAGCAGGTCGCCTACAACACCGAGCACGGGATCGACCCGCAGCCGCTGCGCAAGAAGATCGCCGACATCCTCGACCAGGTCTACAAGGAGGCCGACGACGACTCGGTCCCGGTGGGGGGTTCGGGGCGCAACCAGTCACGGGGCAAGCGCGCGGCCGGCGAGCCGGGCCGGGCCAGTTCCGGGGTGGTGTCCGGGCGCGACACCGCGACCATGCCGCGCGCCGAGCTGGCCGACCTGGTGCAGCAGCTGTCCGACCAGATGCTGGCCGCGGCCCGCGACCTGCAGTTCGAGCTGGCCGCCCGGTTGCGCGACGAGATCGCCGACCTGAAGAAGGAGCTGCGCGGGATGGACGCGGCCGGGGTGCGCTGAGCCGGCGCCCCGCCCGCCGGGTCGGGGACGCGGCGGCCCGGCTACCGTGGAGCGGGTCGGCCCGGGTCGACCGGTCCGAGCGGAGGAGGGCGAAGGGCGTGACCGTGGCGCAGGCCGGGCTCTCGCGGGCCGAGCAGCGGGTCCTCGCCCTGCTCCGCCAACCCCGCCGGGTGCTGCTGGTCGCGGTCCCGCTGCTGGCCCTGGCGCTGGCCGGGCTGGTGGTGCACACCGGCGGACGGCACATCGACCTGGAGGTCTACCGGTTCGGCGTGCAGGCCTGGCTGGCCGGCGGCGACCTGTACGGCCCGCTGCCGGAGACCTCCGGGCACATCGTGCTGCCGTTCATCTACCCGCCGTTCGCGGCGCTGCTGATGGTGCCGCTGGCCGTGGTGCCGTGGCCGGTGGCCTGGGTGGGGTTGCTGGCGGTGTCCGCGCTGGCCCTGGGCGCCACCCTGTACGTGGTCGCGCGCCGGATGTGGCCGGGCGGCGGGCCGCCGGGCGCGCTGTCGGTGGCCGTGCTCGCGCTGCCGCTGTGCCTGCTGGTCGAGCCGGGCCGGGCGGTCGACTTCGACGTCGCGCCCGAGGGCGTCCAGCGCGCCACGCTCGGCCTGGAACCGGTCCTGCAGACCCTGGAGTTCGGCCAGATCAACCTGGTGCTGATGGCCCTGGTGGCGCTGGACTGCCTGGTCGAGCGCCCGCGCTGGCGGCGCGGGGTGCTGATCGGGATCGCCGCGGCGGTCAAGCTCACGCCGGCCGCGTTCGTGCTGTTCTTCCTGCTCCGCAAGGACTACCGGGCCGCGGTCACCGCCGCGGTGTCCGGGGTCGCGGCCACCGCGCTCGGCTTCCTGGTCGCCCCCGGCCAGTCCTGGACGTTCTGGCTGGACAACCCGGCCGGCGGGGTCAGCGGCTCGCCCTTCTTCACCAACCAGACCTTCGAGGCGGTGCTGGTCCGGGCCGGTGTCGAGGACGTCCCGCGGACGGTGGCCTGGCTGCTGCTCGGCGCGGCGCTGCTCGCCCTGGCGGCCCCGGTGATCCGGCGCGACCCGCCGTTGGCCCTGGTGGCCACCGCCGGCGTCGCGCTGCTGGTCTCGCCGACCTCGTGGTCGCACCACTGGGTGTGGGTCGCGCCGGCGCTGCTGGTGATGGCGGCGACCGCGTGGCGGGACCGCTCGGTGGTGTGGGCGGTAGCCGCGGTGCTCAGCGCGGCGGTGTTCGTGCTCGCCCCGCACCAGTGGCTACCGCGCGCCGAGGAGCGCGAGCTGTCCTGGTCGCTGACCGAGCAGGTGATCGGCAGCACCTACGTGTGGTTCACCGTGCTGCTGTTCGTGGCGGTCCGGGTGGGCCTGCGGTCGGCCGCGGCACCGCGGTCCGGGCGGTCCCCCGCGGTCCACCCGACCACCGGGTAAGCGCTCATCCGCGGGCCACGACGGCCGCGGCCTCGGCGCGCAGCGCGTCGAGCACGGTGCGCACGGCCGGCCGCTCGGCGGTGCTGGGCCGCAGCACCGCCTCGATCAGCCGCCCGGCCTTCACCCCGGCCAGCGGGCGGCGGACCAGCCGGCGCCCGCCGCGGTCGTCGGTGGAGTAGTGCGGCAGCAGCGCGATGCCGTGCCCGGCCGCGACCAGTTCCTCGGTCACCGAGAAGTCGTTGATCCGCTGGACCACCCGCGGCGAGGTGCCGGTGCGCAGCGCGAGCGTGCGCAGTACGTCGTCCACCGGCCAGCCGATCTGCACGCTGATCCAGTCCTGCCCGGCCAGCTCGTCGAGGCGCAGCCGGCGGCGCCGGGCCAGCGGGTGCCCGGGTGGCAGCACCACGTCCAGCGGCTCGCGCAGCAGCGGCACCACCACCCGCCCGGCCGCGTACGGGCTGGGCATCGACTCGTCGCGGTGGCTGACCACGACGTCGTGGTCCGCGGTCAGGGCGAGCACGTCGGCCGGGATGAGGTCCAGGTCCCGGCACTGCAGCTCCACCTCCGGGGTGGCCCGCACCCGGCTCAGCAGCCCGGGCAGCATCATCCGCGCGCCGGACGGGAACATCGCCGTGCGCACCCGCCCGCGCGGCACCGTCCGCAGCCGGTCCACCGCGGCGTCGGCCCGGGCCAGCGCGGCCAGCACCCCCTCGGCCTCGGCGGCCAGCAGCCGGCCGGCCTCGGTGAGCCGCAGACCGCGCCCGGCCGGCTCGGTGAGCGGCAGCCCGACCTCCTCGGCCAGCGCCCGCAGCTGCTGCGAGATCGCCGACGGGGTGAACGACAGCGCCGCGGCCACCGCGGTCACCGAGCCGCGCTCGGCCAGCTCGCGGAGCACCCGCAACCGCTGCACATCCATGTAGCGCATCTAAAGAGACGATGAAGACTTTGTCGATTGTCTTCGCAGTGTGCGCGACGCACGGTGGAGATCGTGACCACCCGGGACCGCCTGCTCGCCTGCCTCGTCGCCGTGCTGTGGGGCGTCAACTTCCTGGCCATCCACGTCAGCCTGGAGCACTGGCCGCCGCTGCTGCTGGCCGCGCTGCGCTTCCTGGTGATCGCGGTCCCGGCGGTGCTGCTGGTGCCCCGGCCGCCGGTCCCGCTGCACTGGCTGCTGGGTTACGGCCTGGGCTTCGGCACCCTGCAGTTCCTGTTCCTCTACATCGCCCTGCAGGTCGGCATGCCGACCGGGCTGGCCTCGCTGGTGCTGCAGGCGTCGGCGCCGCTCACCGTGCTGCTCGGCGCCGCGCTGCTGCGCGAGCACCTGAGCCCGCGCCAGGGCACCGGCATCGGGCTGGCCGTGCTCGGCCTGGCCGCCATCGCCGTGGCCAGGGCGCAGACCGCGGCCCTGCTGCCGGTGCTGCTCACCCTGCTCGGGGCGCTGGGCTGGGCGCTGGGGAACCTGGCCAACCGGCTCGCGCTGCGCGACGCGCGCGGCCCGGTCAACCCGATGCACCTGGTGCTGTGGATGTCGGTGGTCCCGCCGCTGCCCATGCTGGCCGCGTCCTGGATCGTCGAGGGCCCGGAGGCGTGGGGCGCGGCGTTCGCCGAGGCCGCCACCGCGCCCGGGCTGCCCGGGCTGCTCGGCCTGGCCTACACCGTCCTGCTCGGCACCCTGCTCGGCTCGGGCATCTGGACGGTGCTGATGCGCCGCCACCCGGCCGGCGTGGTGGCGCCGTACTCGCTGCTGGTGCCGGTGGTCGGGATGGCCGTGGCCGCGCTCGCGCTGGGGGAGCGGCCCAGCGCCGTCGAGCTGATGGCCGGGACGGTCATCGTGGGCGGGGTGCTGCTGGGCACGCCGCGGGCCCGTCCGGAGTCCGAGGTGTCGCAGGCCGTGCTCGCGGTGCCCCGGGCCTGAGGCCGCGCTCCGGGCCCGGGTTGCGGCGTCGGATATCCCGGCTGCCTCTACTGTGGCGGTCGAGATCGGCGGGAGGCGACAGGGACGAGGCGGACACTGAGCCGTTCCAGCGTTCTTCGGTCATGTTGCCGTTCTTTCCCGCCGGACGGAAACACCGTCGCCGGTCGGGCACATAGGGTGAAGCCGTGCCCGACGAACGACCCAGCTTGCTCACGACGGCTCAGCTGGCCCGTCGGCTCAACATCGCGGCGCGCACCCTGCAACGCTGGCGCCAGGAAGGGTGGATCACGCCCGAGTTGTTGACCGTCGGCGGCCAGGCGCGGTGGGTGGAGGCGGACGTGCGCGCGCAGTTGCGCGCCATCTCCCACCGCACCCACGAGGAGGGGCCGCCCACCTGACCGGGGGCCGGTCGGCCGCCGCCCCGCTCAGCTGGTGATGTCCTTGCGCCCGAACCGCCAGACGGCGGCGGCGGTGAACACCAGGGCGTAGGCGAGCGCGGAGAACACCCCGCGGGTCATCGCCCCCCAGTCGATCTGGCTCGCCAGCAGGTCCGACCACGCGGTGGCGAACCGGGTGGGCAGGTAGTCGCGCAGGTCCGCCAGCGCGGTGATCTGGTTGAGGATCTGGGAGACGATCGAGGCCATCACCGCGCCGCCCACCGCGCCCAGCGGGGCGTCGGTGGACACCGACAGCAACAGCGCCAGCCCGGCCACCCAGCTCAGCTGGACCGCCACGTAGACCGCGCCGAGCAGCACCCGCCCGACCGCGGGCCAGTACGTCAGCGACTCCCCGGTCGGGGAGACCAGGTCGCCCGCGCCGTAGGCGAGCGTGCCGACCAGCAGCGCCACCACCGGCAGCAGGAGCAGCGCGGCTGCCGAGAGCAGCCCGGCGACCAGCGCCTTCTGCCGCAGCAGCCGGGCCCGGGGGATCGGTGCGGCCAGCAGGTAGCGCAGGCTCGACCAGGACGCCTCGGCCGCCACGGTGTCGCCGAAGAACAGCGCCACCACCACGACCAGCAGGAACGACGCCGACGCGAACAGCGCGAACACCGCGAAGTTCGTCCCGCTGCCCATGGCCAGGTCGACCAGGTTCAGCGAGCCGGTCGGCGGGCCGTCGTCGGCCAGCGAGAACGCGATCCACAGGATCACCGGCAGCAGCGCGACCAGCCCGAACGCCACCTGGGTGCGCCGGCGGCGGAGCTGGCGGACCAGCTCCACGCGCAGTGGCAGGGTGCGCCCCGGCCGGTGCGGCGCGGGCGCGTCGGCGCCCAGCGAGCCCACCGTGCCCCGCACGGTCGAGGGCGACTCGGTCACGGTGTGGTGTCCTCTCCGACCAGCTCCAGGAACGCGTCCTCCAGGCGGCGGCGCGGCCCGGCCGAGGTGACGTCCACCCCGGCGGTGACCAGCGCCCGCACCGCCGACGCGCGCGGGGTGCCGTTCAGCTCGGCGTGCACCGCGCCGGTGCCGATCTCCACCGAGCGCACGCCGTCCAGCGCGGCCAGCACGGCGGCGGCCCGGTCGGGGGCGTCCACCGCGAAGGTCGCCGCGCCGCCGCCGGCCATGATCTCCTCGACGGTGCCGTCGGCCACGACCCGGCCCTTGTGCATGACGACCACGTGCGTGCAGGTCTGCTCGACCTCGGCCAGCAGGTGGCTGGACACCAGCACGGTCCGCCCGGCGGCGGCGTAGCGGCGCAGCACCTCGCGCATCGCGTGGATCTGCGGCGGGTCCAACCCGTTGGTCGGCTCGTCGAGCACCAGCAGCTCGGGCAGCCCCAGCATGGCCTGGGCGATGGCCAACCGCTGGCGCATGCCCTGGCTGTAGGTGCCGACCCGGCGCTGCACCGAGGCGCCCAGCCCGGCGATCTCCAGCGCCTCGGCCAGGTGCGCCTCGGCCTGCGGGCGCCCGGTGGCCGCCCAGTACAGCCGCAGGTTGTCCACCCCGGACAGGTGCGGCAGGAAGCCGGGCCCCTCGACGAACGCGCCGATCCGGGACAGCACCGCCGAACCCGGGCCGACCTGCTCACCGAACGCGGTGATGGTGCCGGCGGTGGGCCGGATCAGGCCCATCAGCATCCGCAGCACGGTCGTCTTGCCGGCCCCGTTCGGCCCCAGCAGGCCCAGCACCGTGCCGCGCCGCACGTCGAACGAGACGTCGGTGACCGCGCTGAACCCGCCCTGGTAGGTCTTGGCCAGGTCGCGGATGCGCAGTGGTGGGTCCGCCGCCGCCGGGTCGGCCGGGGCCGCGGCCCGAGCGCGCCGTCGGCCCACGAGCCGCCCGGCCACCCAGCCGGCCAGGGCCAGCGCGAGGACCACGCCGATCCCGATCAGCGGGCCGGTCGGCACCGTGCTCGCGGTGACGTTCTCCGCGGGTACCCGCGGGATCGCCATGGCGGCGGCCGGACCGGCGCCGACCAGCCAGACCGCCGGCTCGGACCCGGAGGTGTAGCCCTGGTCGGTGGTGCTGACCGACAGCACCAGCCGGTTGCCGGCCTCGATCGGGGCCACCGCGCCGGGCAGGGTGACCGTCACCGCGGCCGGGGTGCCGTCGGCCGGCACGGCCACCCGGAAGGGCGCCACCGCGCTGCCCAGCAGCGTGCGCAGCCCGTCCGGGGTGACCTCGTAGGCCTTGGCGAACAGCACCGCGTCGGCCGGGGCGGGCTGGCCCGGCACCCTGGCCACCGTCACGGTCGTCCGCGGGGCGCCGGTGACCAGTGTCGAGGCCGCCAGCGGGGCCGTGCTGAACTGCGCGGACTGGCCGGGCAGCTCGGCGGTGAACGCGGTCACCCGCCCGGCCAGCGCACCCAGCGCGCCGCCCAGGCCGGGCAGCGCGGTGATCGCGGCCGGGTTGCCGCCCGCCGGGTGCAGCACCGGCTGGGCCGGTCCGTCCAGGGCGAGGCTCTCGGTCCGCACCGGCTCGGCGCCGCCCAGTCCGGGGTACTGCGGGGCCAGCAGCGAGCGCTGGGTGGGGGTGTTGGAGCCGGCCCGGATCCCGCTGGCCACGGTGTAGCCGAACCCGGTTCCCGGGTCGTCGCCGCGTCCGGCCAGGTGGAAGTCGAACCAGTCGGCGATCTCCGCGCGCAGCGACTCCCCGGGCGGGGTGCCGTCGTGGCCCCCGGAGTACCAGATGACCTTCACCGGGCCGCCGGCCGCGGCGATCTGCCGGGCGTTCGCGTCGGACTGGTCCAGTCCGAACAGGGTGTCGGCCTGGCCCTGCACCAGCAGCGTCGGCGCGGTGATCCGGTCGGTGACGGTGGCCGGCGACGAGCGGCGCAGCAGCTCAGCGGTGGCGGGGGAGAGGCGCCCGGTGGTGGCGGCCTCGGTGTAGGCGGCGCAGACGGCGTCGGTGAACCGGCCGCAGGTCGCCGGTCGGCCGTCGTCGGGCAGCGGCGTACCGCCGGTGGCCTGGGCTCCGGCCGGAGCCCCGGTGCCCGCGGCCTGGTCGCCGCCGGGCCCACCGCCGGGCCCACCGCCGAGGCCGCCACCGGCCGGGGCGTCGGCCACGTCCTCGGGCGCCGCCGGGCTGCCGGTGCCGGCCGGGCCGAGCCCGGCCGAGAAGAACACCCCAGCCCAGCCGCTCTTGAACACCCCGTCGGCGGCGAAGGCACCGCGCCCGGGGGTGTCGGCGGGCAGCCCGTCCGGGCCAGCCGCGTTCGGGACCGCCGCGTTCGGGAACAGGGCCTGGCCCAGGTCGTTCCAGGTGATCACCGGGGCGAGCGCGTCCACCCGCGGGTCGGTGCCGGCCAGCATCAGCGACAGGGCGCCGCCGTAGGAGCCGCCGGTGACCCCGACCCGCGGGTCGCCGGGCGCGTCCTGGACGACCTCGGGCCGCTCGGCCAGCCGGTCGACCAGTGCGACGGCGTCGGCGACCTCGGCGTCCGGGGCGTTCAGCGCGATCTGCCCGGTGCTGGTGCCGAAGCCGCGCGCGGACCAGGCCAGCACCACGAAGCCGCGCTCGGCGAGTTCGCGGGCGTCGGTGTCGACCGAGGTCTTGCTGCCGCCGAAGCCGTGCGCCACCAGCACGGCCGGAGCCGGGGTGCTGGCCGGCAGGTACAGCGTGGTGTCCAGGCTGGCGCCGGGGACGTCGACGCGCTGCTCGGTGACCCGGACCCCGTCGGCCGCCGCGGTGCTCGCCGCCGCCGGGCCCGCGGTGACCAGCGACCCGGCCACGGCCAGCACCAGGACGGCCGCGAGCCGGCGCAGGGTGGGGGGCACGTGCCGACGCTATGCGAGGCGGTGTGGGGTGCCGGTGGGTGGCCCTCAGCGCGTTCTCAGCCCCCGGCTGGCGCGGTCCGGATCAGGTCAACGAGACCTCGTCCACGTGCTCGACCCGCGGCGGGCCGTCGAAGTAGGGGCCGACCACCGAGCGCCAGCGCTCGAAGTTCTCCGACTCCCGGAACCCGACGGTGTGCGCTTCGAGGCTGTCCCACTCGATCAGCAGCACGAACCGGCTGGGCGACTCGACGCCGCGGGTGAGCCGGGCGCGGCCGAAGCCCGGGGTGTCCGACACGAACTTCAGGCCCTCCCGGACCGCGCCGACGAACTCGTCCTCCGTGCCGGGCCGCACGGTGATGTCAGCGATCTCGAGCACCATGGCCGGCATCCTCGCACGGATCGTCGGCCCGCGGCCGGGCCGCGAACGGGTGGCCGGGCGCGGGGGTGAGTAAGCGGCGCCGGATTGGGGCACGATCACCGCATGTTGCATTACAGAATCGCCGCGACGGCCGAGCGCAGCGGCGACTTCCGGCGCGTCCAGTGGACCGGCCAGCACAGCCAGCTGGTCATCATGACCATCCCGGCGGACGGGGAGATCGGCGAGGAGGTCCACCAGGTCGACCAGATCCTGGCCTTCGTCAGCGGGGTCGGCGAGGCCCGGGTCGAGGACGAGACCGCCGAGGTGGTGGCCGGCGACGTGGTCGTGGTGCCGGCCGGGACCCGGCACAACTTCGTCAACACCGGGCCGAACCCGCTGGTCCTCTACACCGTCTACGCCCCGCCCGAGCACGCCGACGGTGCGGTGCACCGCACCAAGGACCAGGCCGAGTCGGCCGAGGAGTCCGGAGAGGACGAGCCGCCCACCGGGTCCTGACGGGTCAGCTGCGGCGGGCCCGGGCGCGGCGCTTGCCCTCGTGCATGGCCTGCACCCGGGCGATCGGGATGGCGTGGCCCTCCTCGAGGAGGTCGGCCGGCAGGACCTGGGGCGCGGGCAGCCGCTCGCGCCACGGGTCGCCGTCCCCGAGCCGGTCGACCGCGGTGCGCACGGTGAAGTCCCCCGGGCGCACCCGGTCCAGCTCGTCCCAGTCCACCGGGAACGACACCGGCAGCCCGGGCCGGATCCGCGGGCTGTAGGCGGCGACCACGGTGGCCCCGCCGGCCCGGGTGGAGTCCAGGAAGACCTTGCCCGCACGGTCCTCCCGGATGAAGGCCGTGGTGGCGACGCCGGGGTCGATCCGCTCGGCGCGGGCGGCCAGCGCCCGGGTGGCGGCGGCCGCATCGACGATGTCGACCGTCACGTCCAGCGGCACGAACACGTGCAGCCCCTTCGCCCCGCTGGTCTTCACCGCCCCGGCCAGCCCGCTGTCGGCCAGCGCCCGCCGGACGAGCCCGGCGGCGCGCACGACGTGGTCGAAGTCGTCGCCGGCCGGCGGGTCCAGGTCCAGCACCAGGTGCGTGGTCCGGGACCCGCCCACCCGCACCAGGGTCGGGTGGTACTCGACCGCGCGCTGGTTGGCGAACCACAGCAGGGTCCGGCGGTCGTCGCACAGGGCGTAGGTGACCTCGCGGTGCGACGCCTCGGCCCACACGGTGGTGGTCGCGATCCACTCCGGGGCGTACTTGGGCACGTTCTTCTGCATGAACGGTTCCTGGCCGGGGCGCACCCGCTTGACCGTGAGCGGCCGCTGCGCCAGCTCGGGCAGGATCCGGTCGCGGACCGCGTCCAGGTAGTCCACGAGGTCGCGCTTGGTCACGCCGGTGTCGTCGAAGGTCGGGTCGAACAGCGGCTGGTCGAGGTTGGTCAGCTCGACGCCGTCCCGGGTCTCGACGCTCTTCGCGCGTGCCATCGGCCCATCACACCACGTGCGGCGCGAGCGGCCTCACCCCCGACGGGGTTCGAGGTGGTGCAGCTCGACACCGGTGAGGGCGCCGTCGGCGGCGGTGGCGGTCATCCAGGTGAAGGTGGGCATGCGGCGGCGGTCGGTGGGGGAGCCCGGGTTGAGCAGCCGCAGCCCGGAGGGCGCCACGGTGTCCCAGGGGATGTGGCTGTGCCCGAACACCAGCACGTCGACGTCGGGGTGGGCGGCCGCGCAGCGCCGCTCCCGCCCGGTCGCGGCGCCGGTCTCGTGCACCACCGCGATCCGGACCCCGCCGACCTCCACCCGGGCCACCTCGGGCAGCCGGGCCCGCAGCCCCGGGCCGTCGTTGTTGCCGTACACCCCGACCAGCCGGGCGGCCCGCTGCTCCAGCCGGTCCAGCAGGTCGACCTCGACCCAGTCGCCGGCGTGCACCACGACGTCGGCCGCGTCGACCGCCGCCCAGACCGGCCCGGGAAGATCCTTCGCCCGCCGCGGCAGGTGGGTGTCGGAGATCAGCAGCAGGTTCGGCACGGGCCCTCCCGGTTCCGGTGTCGAGGTGCCACCACTACTGCTCGTGAGCGGAGACCAGTGCCCGGGCACTGCTCTCCGCTCACCGGGGGTCAGCTGACGCCGACCAGGTCGACGACGAAGATGAGGGTCTCGTGGGGCTTGATGGCGCCGCCGGCGCCGCGGTCGCCGTAGCCCAGGTGCGGCGGGATCACCAGCCGGCGCCGCCCGCCGACCCGCATCCCGGCCACCCCGCGCTCCCAGCCGGCGATCACCCGGCCGGCACCGAGCGGGAAGCGCAGCGTCGAGCCGCGGTTCCAGGACGCGTCGAACTCCTCACCGGTGGAGTGCGCGACGCCGACGTAGTGCACCTCCACCGTGCTGCCCGGCGTCGCCTCCGCCCCGGTACCCGGCCGGATGTCCTCGACGACGAGGTCGTCGGGAGTGGGGCCGTCGATCGGGTCGATCTCGGGTCGCTGCAGGGCCACGCGGTCCTCCTGGTCGTTCGGGGCGCACCAGCGTGCCAGAACCGTCCCGCGCCACCACCACCGCCGTCGGGAACGACCCTGTCGTGATCATCAGGGCTGGTCGATCACGACCACGTCGTTCTGCACGGCGAGGGCGTCGTGCAGGAAGCGGACCTGGAGCAGCAGCAGGTTCTCCGCGACGACCTCCTGGGGGGTCATGTGCGTCACCCCGGACAGCGGCAGCACGCTGTGCGGGCGGCCCGCGGCCAGCAGCGCCGAGCTCAACCGCAGGGTGTGCGCGGCCACCACGTTGTCGTCGGCCAGGCCGTGCACCAGCAGCAGCGGGCGGGTCAGCGCGGGCGCGTCGGCCAGCAGGGACGACCGGGCGTAGGCGTCCGGGTCGTGGTCGGGGTGGCCCAGGTACCGCTCGGTGTAGTGGGTGTCGTAGAGCGCCCAGTCGGTGACCGGAGCCCCGGCGACGCCGGCGTGGAACACGTCGGGCCGGCGCAGCACGGCCAGCGCGGCCAGGTACCCGCCGAACGACCAGCCGCGGATGCCGACCCGGTCCAGGTCCAGGTCCGGCATCCGCTCGGCCACCGCGCGCAGGCCGTCGACCTGGTCGTCCAGCACCGGACCGGCCAGGTCGCCGCGCACCGCGCGCTCGACCTCCGGGCCCCGCCCCGGCGTGCCCCGGCCGTCCACGACGACCACGGCGAAGCCCTGCTCGGCGAACCACTGGCTGGTCAGGTGCGCGCCCCGGGCCGCGACCACCCGCTGGGCGTGCGGGCCGCCGTAGGGGTCCATCAGCACGGGCAGCCGGGTGCCCGGCTCGTACCACGACGGGAGCAGCACCGCCGCCGGCAGCGCCCGCGAGCCCGCGGTGAGCAGTTCCACCCGCGGGCGCAGCCCCGGTGCCTCGGCGAACGAGGTGATCTCCCGGGTCACCCCGCCGCGCCGGACGGTCACCGCGACGCCGTCGGAGTCCAGGTCCTGGCGGGACACCACCAGGGTCTCGTCGACCAGCCGCCCGGCGTGCAGCCCGCGCCCGGGGGTCAGCTCGGTCAGCCCGTCGGGCCCCCAGGTCCACAGCCCGATCGAGGCCGGCTCGGTGCTCGCCCGGAACAGCAGGGCGTCCGCGCCGACGTCCAGCACGTCGCGCACCTGCAGCGACGGCGGGGTCACCGGTTCGCCGCCGACGACCAGCCGGCGCGCCCCGTCGGCGTCCGCGACCGTGACCAGGGTCCCGTCGCCCAGCCGGGCCGGCACCCCGGCCACCAGGTCCACCCACGCCGGGTCGGACCGCTCGTGCAGCACGGTGGTCGCACCGGTCGCCGGGTCCACCGCCAGCAGGGTGACGCTGCGCTGGTCGCGCGGCTGCAGCAGCACCCACGGGCCGTGCGCGTCCCAGCCGGCGTCGGCCAGGTACTCGTCGGTCCGGTCGACCGGCGTGCGGGTGCCGTCCAGGGCGACGATCTCCGCGGTGACCAGGGCGTTCGGGGTGCCGGCCGCGGGGTAGGCGGTGACGGTCGGCGGGACCTGCGGGTTGGCCGGGTCGGCCAGGTGCCAGCGCCGCACCGGGGCCTCGTCGACCCGGGTGACCAGCAGCGCCTCCCCGTCGGGCGACCACCAGTGCCCGCGCATCCGGCCCATCTCCTCGGCCGCGACGAAGTCGGCCAGCCCGAAGGAGACCTGCGGGCCGTCCGGCTCGACCAGGACCGTGGTGCGGCGCGCGGCGACGTCGTGGACGTGCACGGCGCCGCCGCTGACGAAGGCGACCCGGCGCCCGTGCGGGTCGGGCCGGGGGTCGATCACCCCGGGCGGGGTGTCCACCAGGCGCGGGGTCAGCCCGGCGGCGAAGTCGGTGAGGTAGAGCCGTCCGGACAGCGTGAACGCGGCCATCGTCGCCGGCCGGTCGGTGGCGTAGGCCACGATCCCGCCGGCCTGCTCGCGGCTGCGCTCGCGGCGGGCCCGCTCCGCGGCCGGCAGGTCCTCGTCGGCCGCGTCCAGCTCGTGCGGGTCGGCGGCCAGCCGCTCCTCCCCGGTGTGGACGTCCAGGGTCCACAGGCAGGTGACCGGGTCGGTGCCACCGCGGCTGCGCAGGAACACCACCCGCAGCCCGTCGGGGGAGACCGTCAGACCGCGCGGGGCGCCGAGGGTGAACCGACGGGTGCGGGCCTGCCGGCGGGGGAAGCTGTCCGTCACCTCCGGCAGTCTGCCCCGCCGCGCCGCGGGCGGGGGCCGCGGGCCACCGCGGCGGCGGGTGGTGGCACCCGGCCCCGGTACCGGACACGGGCCGTGGTCGACTGGGCGGCATGAAGCACTCCCTGCTGGCGGCCGCCCTGGTCGTCACCGCCGCGGTGGCCGGTTGCGGTTCCGGCGCCGAGCCGGCGACCGCCCCGTCGACCGCCCCGCCCGCGGCCGCGACCACGGCGGCCCCGCCGGTGATCGCGCCGGTCGGCGCGCCGGCGCCGGGCGTCCCGCCGCTGGCCGGCGACCCGACCGACCTGTCCGCGCCGGTGCAGGCCGAGGGCGGCACCGCCGACCCGCCGACCGGGCTGCTGGCCCAGGACCTGGTGGTCGGCAGCGGGCCGGCGGCGACCCTGGCCGACACCGTGGGCGTCCGCTACACCGGGACGCTCTACACCGACGGCAGCCTGTTCGACAGCTCGTGGACCGACGGCGACCAGCCGGTGCAGTTCCCGCTGGACGGCGTGGTGCCCGGGTTCGCGCAGGGCATCGAGGGCATGCAGGCCGGTGGCCGGCGCGTGATCGTCATCCCGCCGGAGCTGGGCTACGGCAGCCGCACGACCGGGCCGATACCGGGCAACTCGACCCTGGTCTTCGTGGTGGACCTGGTCTCGCTGAGCTGACCGACCCCGGCCGTCAGTCGACGCAGGTGGTGGTGCCCGTGCTGATCGGCGGCGCGCTGGTGGGCACGGGCGACCCGGTGGTCGGTCCGGTGGTCGGCGCGGCTGCTGCGCCCGTGGTGCGGGCGGCGCCGCCCCCGTCGCTGCCGACGTAGCGGCCGGTGCCCCCGCCCGGGACCCCGGCGGCGAGCGCCGGGTCGGTGCCGGCGATCTCGGCCTGCACGAAGTCCCGCACCGCCACCGGGTCGATCTCCACCGCGATCCCGTCCACCGGCGTCCGCAGGTCGGGCCGGCCGGTGGGGATGGTGTGGAAGGCCAGCGCCCCGCCGGTGAGCCGGCGCAGCTGGGTGGCCAGCTGCTCGACGTCCCAGCCGCGGTCCAGCACCACGTGCCGGGTCGCGATGGAGACCAGCCGGTCGAGCCGGCGCGGGTCGGTCAGGGTGCCGGCCTCGGTCAGCCGCTGGGCCAGCCCGGCGGCGAAGGCCTGCTGGCGGGCGATCCGGTCCAGGTCGCCGTCGGCCAGGCCGTGCCGCTGCCGGACGAAGGCCAGCGCCCCGGCCCCGCTGACGGTCTGCTGGCCGGCCGGCAGGTCCAGTCCGGAGTAGCTGTCCTCGGCCGGTGCGTTCAGGCAGACCGGCACGCCGCCCAGCGCGTCGGTCAGCTCGACGAACCCGGCCAGGTTGATCTCGGCGAAGTGGTCGACGGTGACCCCGGTCAGCTCCTGCACGGTGGCGATCAGCGTGGTCCGGCCCGCTTCGCGACCACGCCGGTCCAGCTCGGGTCCGGCGATGCCCTGCCGGGCCAGCGCCTCGGCGGCGTCCCGCATCCCCCGCGAGTACGCCGAATTGATCTTGTGGGTGCCCCGGCCACCGGCGATCGGGACGAACGAGTCGCGCGGGATCGAGATGGCCACCGCGGCGCCGCCGTCGCCGGCCGGGACGTGCAGCAGCATGATCGTGTCGGTGTGCAGCTGGCCCTCGTCCGGACCGGCGTGCAGGGCGTCGAGCAGCTCGGGGGGCAGCGGGTTGCCCGCGGCGTCGGTGCGCGCGTCCAGGCCGACCAGCAGCGCGGTGAACTCCTCGCCGACCGGGGTGGGCACGGCGTACGGGATCGCGTCGCTGCTGACCGTGCCGACGTCCAGGCGCTGCTGCAGGTTCCACACCATCCCGGCGGCGGCCAGGGTCGCCGCGGACGCCAGCGCGATCAGCGCCCGCGCGCCGATCCGCCCCACCGTCCTCGCGTCCACCGGTTCCCCCGATCCGTCGCGCGCCCGCTGTCGGCACGTCGACGTCGGCCGGGCCGAATCTCCACTCTAGGCAGAACGGGCGATAACCGCACCACGATCGGGTGACAAGATCACCTCGGGTCGGTCGCCCCCCGGCGGCTCAGCCGCCGAAGATCGGCGCCACGTCGATCTTGTTGTAGCGGCCGGGGACGCCGCCGCTGTAGGTGGCGTAGAGCACCTCGCTGCTGCAGATGGTGGCCTGGACCAGCTGGGGCGACAGGTGGCTGCGGTCGCAGGAGAAGGTGCCGCTGTTGCCCAGCGGGCGCGGCACGTCGACCACGGTGCGCAGGACCGCGGTGACCTGCTCGCCGGTGACCCGGTCGCCGTCGGGCAGGCCGCCGGTGTTCACCGCCCGGATGAACCCGAGCATCGACAGGTACCCGACGGTGGTGAGGCCGCTCGGCTCGGCGGCGGGTGCGTAGCGCTGCATCACCGCCCGGTAGAGCTGGGCCTCCTGGTGGGTGCCGCTCGGGTCGCCGACGCCGAACACGACCGCGTTGTCGATCGCCGACTCGCCCAGGGCGTCGATCACCGCCCGGTCCACGCAGCCGGAGGTGACCAGCTTCGGCGGGGTCGCCTGCAGGCCGGCCAGCGCGGCCAGCACCGACTGGCAGGCGGTCCGCTCGGCGATCACCAGCACCGCGTCCGGGTCGTCGGCCAACCCCTCCTCGACCTGGGCGGTGGAGTCGCCGCCGCCCGGCGGCACGCTGACCAGCCGCAGCTCGATCCCGACCCGGGCGAAGATCGCCTGACCGACCGTCTCCACCAGTGCGGTCACCTGGGGGTTCTCCACCCCGAAGAGCACGACGCTGCGGTACCCGAGGTCGGCGGAGTACTGCGCGTAGGCGCCGAGGCTGCCCACCGCCCCGGAGCCGAAGAAGAAGGCGTCGGCGGTCCCGATCTCCGAGGGCGACAGCGGCGACGACCCGACCCAGGGGATCCCGGCCTCGACCGTCCGCGGCAGGACCGCGTCCGCGGTCGTCGGCTGCCCGGCCACCACCGCCACCACGCCGGCCTTGAGGAACTCGTCCGCGCAGGCCGCCGCGACCGCCGGGTCGATCCGGTCGGCGCAGCGGACGACCTCGATCCGGTGGCCGTCGAGGCCGCCGAGGTGCTCGTTGGCGTAGGCCGCCGCCGCCTCGGCGGCGTCGCCGGTGGACCGCAGGTCGGCCACCGGGTTGTCCTCGACGTTGAACAGGCCGATCCGCACCGGGCTGTCCGTCGCCGGCGCGGCCGGGCCGAGCAGGGGGTCGCCCGCCGGGGCCGCGGCGGCCCCGGACGGGGCGTCGGGCTGGCTGCAGGCTGTCGCCGCGGCGAGGACGAG
>DASQMQ010000017.1:0-2585 GCA_035645455.1 Pseudonocardia sp. | reverse complement strand
TACCCGGCGCGCAGCAGCAGGTGCGGGTAGCGCGGCGCCTCGTCGTCGCCGTCCTCGGACCGGTTCCGGCGCCGGGCGCGGCGGCGGTCGCGCGGTGTCATGGGGACCTTCCGAAGGGCCTCGCCGGATCTGGCTGTGCTCCTGCATCCCGACCCGTCCCGGGTCCGCGACGGCCGGGGGGTCGGTTCCAGAGTGCCCCGCGGACCGCCGGATCGCGAGGTGTGGCACCGCATCGATGACGAGCACCTCGCGGCGGCCGACGTCGAGCAGCGGTCGGGGATCGACGCGGTCCTGGGCGGACCGTTCCGGGTCGGCCTCGGCCTGCCCGACCCCGACGTCTTCTGGTACCGCCGGACCGCGTTCGGCTTTCCGGGGCGGGTCTCCTGCCGCCGGGCAGGAAACCGCCCACGACCTACTCGAGGTCGAGCATGGCGGCCAGCGCAGCACCGACCGCGGCCATCTGCTCGGTGCTGGCGACGCCGACGCGCTCGCCGAGGCGGGAGCGCAGGACGGCCTCGATGGTCGGCAGCGTCACCCAGCCCTGCCCGCCCAGCTGCACGTTGAGCAGGCCGCCGGGATCGTGCTCGACGACCTGCGCCCCGATGACGACCGGGCGCGCGGTGACCTCGTTGAAGCCACCGGCGCTGAGGATCAGCCGCAGCACCGCCTGCCCGGGCCGGGGCAGCGCGGGCCGGTAGGTCCAGATCTCGCCGCGGCGCACGGCGAGATCCTGGCACGGGTCAGTACAGCCCCGCGGCGATTCGCTCGGCTTCGGCGTCCTCGAAGAAGGTCGGGTGGTGCTCGGCGAACCAGCGGAAGGTCTGCGCGGCCGAGTCGGCCAGGGCCCGCTGGCGGAGCTGGCGCAGCGCGGCGGCCTCGATCGACTCGCCGCGCCGGGCGGCGCAGGTGCGCAGGTACTCGGCGGTGCCCGGGTCGAGGTCGAGCTCGACGCGCTCCGTCATGGACCCAGGGTACGACACCGGGCCACCCCCGGCTCCGGCGTCGCGGGCCGTCCGGCCGGCCCCGTCGGGGAGATCAGGTAGCGCGACCCGGCGGCCCCCGCCCCCGCCACTCATCGCCCACCGGGTGGCGGGTCAGCGGCTGTCGGCCTGGGCGAGGCAGAACTCGTTGCCCTCGGGGTCGGTCAGCACCACCCAGGACATGCCGTACTCGCTGCGCTCGGCCACTTCGGTCGCACCCAGCTCGATCAAGCGGGCGACCTCGGCGTCGCGGTCCGGGGCGGTCAGGTCGACGTGCAGACGGTTCTTGGCCGCCTTCGGCTCGGGGACCTTGAGGAACAGCCAGGTCGGCTCGCCGGGCCGGTGCGCGGGCAGCGCGGCGAAGAACTCGGAGGCGCGGTCGCCGACCTCGCGGTCGAGCACCTGCGCCCAGAACCGGGCGGTGCGCGGGACGTCGGCGCAGTCGACGGTGATGTTGGCCAGGGTCGCGGTCATGACGGGGTCTCCTCGGTGCGGGGTTCGGGGTCGGGGTGCTCGGCGACCGGCCAGCCGACCTCGGTCCGCCAGGCGGACCGGTCGGCGACCTGCGGCGCGCCGGCGAGGTAGGTCTCCTGCAGCGGGCCGGTGACGACCCGGTCGTGCTCGGCCACCCAGCGGCCGACGGCGCCGTAGGTGGCGCTCATGTCGTCGAACCCGCCCACGTGCAGGGCGACGGCGAGCCGGGCGGCGGGCAACCGGCGCGACCCGACGCCCGCGGCCGGGTCGGCGGGCAGCACGGCATCGACCGGCAGCCAGGCCGTCACGGCCAGGTCGTCGAGGTCGATGCCGTCGCCGGAGCCGTAGAAGGCCCCCGGCGGTCCGGTCAGCCGCCCGCCCTCGCGGTCGACGTGGGCGACCAGCAGCGGGTAGGTCCGCGCGAAGAACGCCGGCAGCTCCGCACGTCCGGTGCGGGTGGACACCGCCACCACCGGCTCGGCGGCCCGCCACCGCTCGTGCACCAGCACCCGGTGCAGGTCGTCGGGCCGCTCGACCAGCCCCTGCAGGTCGGCGACGATCCGCTCGGTCTCCTCAAGGCGCAACTTCATCCGGGTCCGGTGCGCACCGAGCACGGCCGCGGTGACCTCGGCGTCGGCGGCCCGCAGGATCCGGGCGATGTCGTCGAGCGGGACGTCGAGCAGCCGCAACCGGCGGATGATCCGGGCCTCGGCGATCTGGGAGACCGAGTAGCCGCGGTAGCCGGTGCGCGCGTCCACCGCGGCCGGGACGAGCAGGCCGAGCTCGTGGTAGCGGCGCAGCGCCTTCACCGACAGGTGGGTGGCGTTGGACAGCATCCCGATCGACAGCAGGTTGCGCACGCCGGCGATCCTGGTTGCTCCCCCCGGGGGAGGGTCAACCCGACCCTCACCGCCGGCCGGGTGGGATTCCGCAGAGCAGCGGCGTCATCGGCCTGCGCCATCCCACGAGGAGCCCGCATCGCTCGTCCCGGATGACTGGTCCGGGCCGCTCCCCCGGCCGCTCCGTCCGCCGACCTCCCGGCCGGCGGCGCGATACTGCCGCCATGACCCCGCAACCACCCACCCCGGCCCCGACCGTCGGCGCCCCGATCGTCTCCGCGACCACCACCGC
>DASQMQ010000016.1:0-9995 GCA_035645455.1 Pseudonocardia sp. | reverse complement strand
CGACCCGGCCCGGCGGGCCGCGTTCGCCGAGACCCTGGCGCAGGCGGGCGACCCGTCCGCGGGGCTCGACGAGGACACGATCGGCAGCATCCTGCGCTGGTGGGACGGCTCGCCGGCAGCCACCGTGCAGGACCTGGCCGGGCTGCACCGGGCGGCCGCAACCGACGCCCTGGGCCCGGACGTGTCGGCCACCGTTCGGCGCCACCTGGAGCGGGTGCTCGCCGACCGGCTGCCCGACGGGGTCGTCGGAGCCGGGCAGAAGGGCGGCAACTACGCGGGGCTGATCACCAACGCGGTCACCCTGCGCCGCGCCGACGGCACGCTCGGGGTGTCGGTGCTCAGCCTGTCCGGAATGGACTGGCAGGCCTACCAGGAGGCGTCCACCTCGGGCGCGCCGCTGGTGCTCAGCCAGCAGGCACTGCTCGACGCCGGACTGCGCGACCGGCTGCGCGCCGCCGTGGGCGAGGCCTGATCGGGCCGGGCATGCTGCACCCGTGACCGACGACGCCCCCGCCGCCGACGGCCCGGCGGACGGGCCCGCCGTGCTCGACCGGCTCACCGAGCTGGAGCGCCGGGTCGATGTCCTGGAGGGGGCCCTGGAGAGCGCCCGACCGGCCCGGTCGGGCGATCGGCCGGCCCCGGGGTCGGGGGCGGGTGTCGTCCGGTACGCCGGCGAGGTGCGCCTGCACGGCGAGATCACCTGGTCGGTCAGCTACGACGCCGGCGCCGCCCTGGACCTCGACGACGAGCCGCGGTTGGCGGTGCTGGCCGCGCTCGGGCACCCGGCCCGGGTCCGCATCGTGCGCGCGCTGCTGGCCGGCGGGCCGAGCGGGACCGCCGCGCTGCAGGAGGCGGCCGGGCTGGCCTCGACCGGCCAGCTGTACCACCACCTGCGCTCGCTGACCCACAGCGGCCTGGTCGAGCAGGACACCCGGGGCTCCTACCGCGTGGCGGGCCCGGTCGTCGTGCCCGCGCTGGTGCTGCTCACCGCGGCCGCCGACGTGGCCGGCCAGCTCCGCTGACCGCGCCGACCGGCCGACGGCTCAGTCCAGCTGCGGCGCCACCTCGGCGGCGATCAGCTCGAGCTGGTCGAGGTCGGCCAGGTCGAGCAGCTGCAGGTAGACCCGGCTGATCCCGGTCTGCTCGCGCCAGCGCCCGAGCGTGTCGACCACCTCGGCCGGGGTGCCGGCCAGGCCGTTCTCGCGGACGTCGTCGACCTCGCGGCCGATGGTCAGCGCCCGGCGGGCCACCTCCTGGTCGTCGCGGCCGACGGCGATGGTGTGGGCGATCGAGCGCACCAGCTCGCCGGGGTCGCGACCGATCTCCCGGCAGGCGTCGTCGACCCGGGCGAACTGCGCGACCACCTCGGCGGTCACCGAGAACGGCACATTGATCTCGTCGGCGAACCGGGCGGCCAGCCGTGGCGTGCGCCGCGGCCCCTTCCCGCCGACGATCACCGGCGGGCGCGGCTGCTGCACCGGCTTGGGCAGCGCCGGGGAGTCGGTCAGCGTGTAGTGCTTCCCGGCGAAGCCGTAGCGCTCGCCGGGCAGCGTGCCCCACAGTCCGGTGACGATCTCCAGCTGCTCGGTCAGCCGTTCGAAGCGCTCGCCCAGCTCGGGGAACGGGATGCCGTAGGCGGCGTGCTCACCCTCGAACCAGCCCGCACCCAGCCCCAGCTCGACCCGGCCGCCGGACATCCGGTCGACCTGGGCGACGGCGACGGCCAGCGGGCCGGGCAGCCGGAACGTCGCGGAGTTGACCAGGGTGCCCAGCCGGATCCGGGAGGTCTGCCTGGCCAGCCCGGCCAGCGTGATCCAGGCGTCGGTGGGGCCGGGCTCCCCGGAGGTCGCCCCCATCGCCAGGTAGTGGTCGGACCGGAAGAAGGCGTCGTACCCGGCGGCCTCCGCGGTCTGCGCCACGCGCAGCAGGTCGTCGTAGTCGGCCCCCTGCTGGGGCTCGGTGAAGATCCTCAGGTCCACGCCGGTGACGCTAGGGCACCGGGTGGCGGGCCACCGGGTGACCCGGTAGGAACCGGAGATGCGGTGGACCCTGGAGACGATGCCCCGGCAGGCCGGACGCACGGTGCTCGTCACCGGGGCCACGTCCGGTCTGGGCCTGGCTGCGTCGGTGGCACTGGCCCGGGTCGGCGCCCGGGTACTGCTCACCGCGCGCGACCCGGAGCGCGGCAGGGCCGCCCTGGACCGCGTGCGCGAGCAGGGCGGCGGGGCCGGCGCGGACGCCGAACTGGTCCAGCTGGACCTGGCCGACCTGGCCTCGGTGCACCGCGCCGCCGACGACGTGCGCTCCCGCACCGGCGACGCGCTGCACGTGCTGATGAACAACGCCGGGGTCATGGGGACCCCGCGCGGGGTGACCGCGGACGGCTTCGAGACCCAGATCGGCACCAACCACCTGGGCCACGCGGCGCTGACCTGGCTGCTGATGCCCGCGCTGCGCCACGCCGGGGCCGCCCGGGTGGTGACGCTGTCCAGCCTGGCCCACCGCGCCGGCGGCCTGGACGTCGACGACCTGGACTTCACCCGCCGCCGCTACCGCCCCGACCGCGCCTACAGCGCGAGCAAGCTGGCCAACCTGCTGTTCGCCGCCGAGCTGGACCGCCGACTGCGGATCGCCGGCGACGACGTGATGTCGGTCGCCGCGCACCCCGGGCTGACCGCTACCGAACTGCTGCCCAACTCGATGCGGTTGCGCAGCGGAAGCCTGGTCGGGGCCGCGACGTTGTTCAACGCGCTGACCAGCCAGCCGGTGCGGATCGGGGTGCTCCCGCAGCTCTACGCGGCCACCGCCGAGCAGGTCCGCGGGGGCGACTACATCGGCCCGGCGTCGTTCGGGGAGACCCGCGGCCTCCCGGCGCCGGCCCGGCGCACCGCGGCCGCGCTGGACGTCGAGCTGGCCACCCGGCTCTGGGACGTCACGGCGGCGGCCACCGGTGTGCGGCCCGATCCGGCGTGAGCGGACCCCGCGGGCGCAGGCGGCGTAGCCTGACGATCGTGACGATCGCACCCGAAGGTCGCAAGCTGCTGCGCCTCGAGGTCCGCAACAGCGAGACCCCGATCGAGCGCAAGCCCCCGTGGATCCGCACCCGCGCGAAGACCGGACCCCAGTACACCGAGCTGAAGTCGCTCGTCCGCGCCGGCGGCCTGCACACCGTCTGCGAGGAGGCCGGCTGCCCCAACATCTACGAGTGCTGGGAGGACCGCGAGGCCACCTTCCTCATCGGCGGCGAGCAGTGCACCCGCCGCTGCGACTTCTGCCAGATCGACACCGGCAAGCCCGCCGACCTGGACCGCGACGAGCCCCGCCGGGTCGCCGAGTCGGTCGCCCAGATGGGCCTGCGCTACTCCACCGTCACCGGCGTCGCCCGCGACGACCTGCCCGACGGCGGCGCCTGGCTCTACGCCGAGACCGTCCGGCAGATCCACCAGCTCAACCCCGGCACCGGCGTGGAACTGCTCATCCCGGACTTCAACTCCCGCGACGACCAGCTCGCCGAGGTCTTCGGCGCCCGGCCCGAGGTGCTGGCGCACAACCTGGAGACCGTGCCCCGGATCTTCAAGCGGATCCGCCCGGCGTTCCGCTACGACCGCTCCCTGGAGGTCCTCACCAAGGCCCGCGCGGCCGGGCTGGTGACCAAGTCCAACCTCATCCTGGGCATGGGCGAGACCCCCGACGAGGTCACCGCCGCCCTCCAGGACCTGCACGACGCCGGCTGCGAGATCATCACCATCACCCAGTACCTGCGGCCCTCCAAGCGCCACCACGCGGTCGAGCGCTGGGTCAAGCCCGAGGAGTTCGTCACCCACGCCGCGACCGCGGAGCGGATCGGGTTCCGCGGCGTCATGGCCGGACCGCTGGTCCGCTCCTCCTACCGGGCCGGACGGCTGTACGCGCAGACCGTACGGGCCCGCGGCGAGGAGCTGCCCGAGGCGCTGGAGCACCTGGCCGCCGAGGGCACCGCGGCCCAGGAGGCGCACGCGCTGCTCGCCCGCTGACGCCGCACCACAGCGTTCGGGACGACGGGACGGACGGGCGGCGCGCCCGACCGCGGGTGACCCGTATCCTGGCGCCGTGGCTGGTGGTAAGCCTGAGAAGGCAGCGCAGGACAAGGCGGCGAAGCAGGCGGCCCGGCAGAAGCGGCGCGCCGAGTCGAAGGCTCGGCGGGGCCAGATCTGGCAGGCCTTCAAGATGCAGCGCCGGGAGGACAA
This sequence comes from Pseudonocardia sp., assembly GCA_035645455.1. Taxonomy (GTDB): domain Bacteria; phylum Actinomycetota; class Actinomycetes; order Mycobacteriales; family Pseudonocardiaceae; genus Pseudonocardia. The sequence goes on along the minus strand of DASQMQ010000016.1, from coordinate 5,769 downwards.
GGCGCTCATCCCGTGGATGGCCGGGGTCTTCCTGCTGTCCGTGGCCGTGGTCTTCGGCATCGGGCTGATCTTCGGCATCGAGTGGCTGGTGCTGCCGATCGGCATCGCGATCGGCGTGCTCGCCGCGATCAGCGTGTTCGGCCGGCGCGTGCAGCGTTCGGTGTACGGCAAGGCCGAGGGGCAGCCCGGCGCGGCCGGCTGGGCGCTGGACAACATGCGCGGCCGGTGGCGGGTCACCCCCGGGGTCGCCGGCACCACCCATCTCGACGCGGTGCACCGGGTGATCGGCCGGCCGGGCATCATCCTGGTCGCCGAGGGCGCCCCGCACCGGGTGAAGAGCCTGCTGGCCCAGGAGAAGAAGCGCACCGCCCGGGTGGCCGGCACGATGCCGATCTACGACGTGATCGTCGGCAACGACGAGGGCCAGGTGCCGCTGAACAAGCTGCAGCGGCACCTGATGAAGCTGCCGCGCAACATCACCGCCAAGGAGATGGACACCATCGAAGCGCGGCTGGCCGCGCTGGGCTCGCGGGCCGCGGCGATGCCGAAGGGCCCGATGCCCGCCGGCGCGAAGATGCGCAGCGTGCAGCGGACCGTTCGGCGCCGCTGACCCCTACCCCGCGGTCCGGGCGGGCCGACCGCGGCCGGTCACGCCCGGGTGCGGACGACGATCGTGCGGGTGGCCCGGTCGTGCCAGCCCCGGCCGTCCCGGTCGCGGACCAGCGGCGGCACCACCACCGCGATCAGCGCGGTGCGCAGCACGGCGCGCGGCACACCGATCACCGCCGCGGAGTCGATCGAGGCAACCCGGATCCCCAGCGCGATCATCCCGGCGCTGGCCCCGAACACCGCCACCGGCGCCGCGGTGATCAGGAACCAGGTGCCCATCACCAGCCACGAGAAGCCCGGGGTGGTCAGCGCGTCGGACCCGGCGAACAGCGCGGCGACCAGGTAGCCCAGCAGCCAGTCCACGGTCAGCGCGGCGGCTCGGCGGCCGAACCCGGCCGCCGAGCTCACCCCGTGCTCGGGCAGCCCGAAGCGGTCTCCGGGGTAGTCGGTCGAGGATCCGGTGGTCGGGCCGGGCATTCAGGACCCCGTCCTACGGTGCATGCCCCCAGGGTAGGCCCGTGGGCGCCGGCACCGGCTCCGACGAGGCAGTTAACGTCTGTGAAACCACCGAGTGATGGTCGGGCAACACCGCGGCCCTAGCGTCGCGCCAACCCACGCATCGTTCTAAGGAGTCAGTGAGGGTGTTCAGCAACTCCGAAGAGATCTTGAAGTTCATCGCGGACGAGAAGGTCGAGTACCTCGACGTCAGGTTCTGCGACCTTCCCGGGGTGATGCAGCACCTCACCGTCCCCGCCGCCACCGCTGCCGACATCCTCGAGGACGGCGTGGCGTTCGACGGGTCGTCCGTGCGTGGCTTCCAGGCCATCAACGAGTCCGACATGGCCCTGTTCCCGGACGCCGCCACGGCGCGCCTGGACCCGTTCCGCAAGCACAAGACGCTCAACATCAACTTCTTCGTGCACGACCCGATCACCGGCGAGCCCTACAGCCGCGACCCGCGCAACGTCGCCCGCAAGGCCGAGGAGTACCTGGCCGCCTCCGGCGTCGCCGACACCTGCTACTTCGGGGCCGAGGCCGAGTTCTACATCTTCGACTCGGTGCGCTTCGGCTCCGACGCGCACCAGCAGTACCACCACATCGACTCCGCGGAGGGCTGGTGGAACACCGGCCGCGAGGAGGCCGGCGGCAACCTGGGCTACAAGGTGCCGTTCAAGGGCGGGTACTTCCCGGTGCCGCCGGTCGACCACTACGCCGACCTGCGTGACGACATGGCCACGAACCTGACCAACAGCGGGTTCGTGCTGGAGCGCGGTCACCACGAGGTCGGCACCGCCGGCCAGGCCGAGATCAACTACAGGTTCAACACGCTGCTGCACTCGGCCGACGACGTGATGCTGTTCAAGTACATCGTCAAGAACACCGCCTGGCACGCCGGCAAGACCGTCACCTTCATGCCGAAGCCGCTGTTCGGCGACAACGGCTCGGGCATGCACGCCCACCAGTCGCTGTGGAAGGACGGCCAGCCGCTGTTCCACGACGAGGCCGGCTACGGCGGCCTGTCGGACCTGGCGCGCTACTACATCGGCGGCATCCTGCACCACGCGCCGAGCCTGCTGGCGTTCACCAACCCCACGGTGAACTCCTACCACCGCCTGGTCCCGGGCTTCGAGGCGCCGGTCAACCTGGTGTACTCGGCGCGCAACCGGTCGGCCTGCATCCGGATCCCGCTGTCGGGCAACAACCCGAAGGCCAAGCGCCTGGAGTTCCGCTGCCCCGACTCCTCGGGCAACCCGTACCTGGCCTTCTCGGCGATGATGATGGCCGGCATGGACGGCATCAAGAACAAGATGGAGCCGCCGGCCCCGATCGACAAGGACCTCTACGAGCTGCCCCCGGAGGAGGCCAGGGACATCGCCCAGGTGCCCAGCAGCCTGCCCGCGGTGATCGACCGGCTGGAGGCCGACCACGAGTACCTGCTCGAGGGTGGCGTGTTCACCCCGGACCTGATCGAGACCTGGATCGACCTCAAGCGCACCAACGAGATCGACCCGCTGCGGCTGCGCCCGCACCCGTACGAGTTCGCGCTGTACTACGACGTCTGATTTGGGCGTTTTCATGACCTGCTGACGGCCACCGGAAAACGGCGGTTGACCTGCTGAGAGGCGTTCTGACGTCGTCCAGCGTCAACCGTCGTTTTTCGTTCTCCCGTGCCACACGTGTGCCGCGAGCCGTCGAGTGTGGATGAATAAGTGATCTTTGCCGCCCAGGTGTCCTATATGGAATCCGAGTGGCGGGCCAGCGTGCCACGTTGCCTCCGCCGGACTGACCAAGCCCGCTGGTGGCGTCTCCGCGTTGCTGAGGGTGCGGCAGGGCGACGCCGGCGGCGCACAGGTGACGATGGCCGAGCTGCTGCGGCTGGAGTCGCCGATCCCGTTCACGGCACGGGTCACCACAGCGCCGGTGCCGCTGCCGGGCGGCACCGTGCCGGCAGGCAAGCGGGTACTGCTACTGCTGGCCGCGGCGAATCGGGACGAGCGGTGTTCGACGACGCCGACGAGCTGTGCCCGGATCGGTGGCCCAACCCGCAGCTCGCACTGGCCGCCGGACCCCACTTCTGTCTCGGTGCCTCGCTGGTGCTGACCGCGGGCGGTGTGCTGTTGCACCGCCTGCTCGGCCGGTTCCCGGGCTGAGCGCCGCCGGTCCGGCCGAGCTCGCGACGCCGAACCTGACCCCGACGCTGCTGCCGCGCGGCCTGGCGTCGCTGCAGATCCGGCTCGACAGCTGACACGTCGACGGGGACGCGGCCGGGGTTCAGCTCTTGGCCTTGCTCCATCGGAAGGTCAGCAGGCTCAGTACCAGCCCGCCGATGATCCAGGCGCCGAGCACCAGTGCGATGCGGTCGTGCTCCCAGGCCCCCGCGGGAGTCCTGGCCATGGCGGCGTCGGGCAGAAACGCCGATTGCATGCCCTGTACCGACCATTTCAGCGGGAACACCGCCGCGATCTGCTGCAACCAGGCGGGCAGGCTGTTGAACGGGAAGAACACTCCGGAGATGAACTGCAACACCAGGTAGGCGGGCAGCACCACGACGGGGCCGTTGCGCGCGTTCACCAACGAGCTGAAGGCGATGCCCAGCAGGGTGAAGGCGATCGCCGAGAGCGCCAGCACCCAGGCGAGCGTCAGCCAACGATCCAGGCTGCCGGGCAGGCGGAGGCCGAACACCGCGACCGCGACGGCGACCAGCACAACAGTCTCGGCGATGCCGGCGACGACGACGTACACCGTCTTGCCGATGAAATATGCCGCCTTCGGCAACGGGGTGGCGCCGAGCCTGCGCAGCGTGCCGTCGTCGCGTTCGGTCCCGATGCGCAGCGTCAAGCCGTAGAACGCCACGGTGAAGATCCCCGACGTGACGATGCCGGTGACGAGCGACCGGGTGGCGTCCGGACCGATCTGACCACCCAGTATGGAACCGAGCAGCACGAGCAGCAGTACCGGGAAGACGAGCGTGAAGAACAGCTCCATCTTGTCGCGGAACAGTATCTTCAGCTCGATCGCCCCGCGGCTCATCCCGGTGGCGAACGCGCCGGGGATGGGCGGGTCCGGAACGGGCGGTGCCCCCGCGGTGCGGGTCGCCGGAGCTGGGGTCTGCGAGCTCCGGGTGCTCATGTGCCCGCCTCCGTGCCATCCGGGTTGTCGTCCCGGTGCTGCCTGTCGTCCTCGATCATGGTGAGGTAGACATCCTCCAAGGTGGGTGCGCGGACGTTCAGTTCGTGGAGCTCGGCGACTCCCGCGGCCGCCGCCCAGGAGACCAGCGTGGCGAGCACCGCGGTGGGGGTCTTGGTCCTGAGCCCGACGGCTCCGTTCGGCCGGATCTCGTCGAGGTCGGTCGAGGTGGCGGCGGGCAACGGCGGCAGCACGGCAGTGGACAGGGCGCCGGTTCGCCGGAATCGGACCTCGCTCGGTGCCGAAGACCGCTCGCCGAGGTCGGCGACCGCACCGATCTCCACCAACCTGCCCCGGACGATGATGCCGGCGCGGTCGGCCAGCTGCTCGGCCTCCTCGAGATAGTGCGTGGTGAGGACGGTCGTCCTGCCGCGGGACGTCAGCGCCCGCACCAGATCCCACGTCTGACGGCGGGCCACCGGGTCGAGCCCGGTCGTCGGCTCGTCCAGGAAGAGCAGTTCAGGGTCGCCGATGATGCCCAACGCGACGTCGAGCTTCCGCTTCTGTCCTCCGGACATGTCGGAACATTTCGTCTGCCGCTGCTCGTTCAGTCCGACGACGCTGATCGCCTCGTCGGGCCGCAGTGGTGCCGGGTAGAAGCTCGCGAAGTGAGCGACGGTCTCGGCCACCGTCAGGTTGTCGAACGCACCGGTGGTCTGCGGCACGACGCCGACCTTGACCCGCCACGCGGCGTCGGCGCGGGCCGGGTCGACCCCCAGCACGCTCGCCTCGCCGCCATTGCGGCTGCGGAAACCCTCGAGAATCTCCACGGCCGTGGTCTTGCCGGCGCCGTTGGGACCCAGAAGGGCGAAGACCTCCCCGCGGGACACATCCAAATCGAGGTCCCGAACAGCCCAGGAGGTTCCGTATCGTTTACTCAGACCCCGCGTACGGATGACGTGGTCGGTCGTGGTCGACGTGCGCACCTACGCGCCCCTTTCACAGATGATGTGGTGCCGGCGGAGGTGTCCGCCGGCACCACATCATGATCGGTGAGTCACGAGCAGCAGCACGCGAAGCCGCCCGCGACACCTTCGAGTTCGCTCTCGGAGAGCTCCGCGGTGTCGACCTGCGGGGTCCGCGGGACGTGCAGTTCGTAGATGCCGGTCTGCTTACCGGTTTCCCAGAGCGTGATCTGAGCGTCCATCTTCTCGGTGTTGTCGCAGGGGGCCTCGCCGGCGAAGTTGCGGATGATGAGGACCTGGGCGTTGGCGGCCCCGTGAGGCCGGCCTCGACTGCGGCATGCTTGGGGGTTGCTCTCCAGCGTGCCGGAGTAGTTGTCGTCCGGCCAGGCCTTCGTGAGTTGCTCCCGCCAGCCAGACGGCGCCGGATGTCGGCGCGTTGAGCAGGTCGATGCCCACCGGGGTCCTGAGCGGGTAGTCACGTTATGTAGCTCAGAGTCTAGTCGGCCGATCCGTCGTACTGCTACCGCTGTTCGGCCGACTGACGCCGATCGGTGACAAAGCAATCAGT
>DASQMQ010000015.1:0-12736 GCA_035645455.1 Pseudonocardia sp. | reverse complement strand
ACCAGCAGCAGGAACGACCCGGAGAAGCCGGGCAGGACCAGGGCGCAGATCGCGATCGCGGCCGCGATGCCGACCAGCCAGTACGGCGGGCGGCCCTCCCCGGCGGCCGGGGGCAGCCCGCTGACCACGAACGTCACCGCGAACCCGACGGCGAGCAGCGCCCACTCGCGCACGCCGCGCAGCATCCCGGTGATCCGCAGCGGCACCGCGACCGAGGCCGCGACCATGCCGAAGAAGACGGCCCGGGAACCGACCGGGTGCGCGTCGATCAGGTCCGGCAGCGTCCGGGAGGCGACGACGACCGCCAGCCCCATCCCGATCACGACCGGGACGATCAGGCCCCAGTCCAGCCGGCTGAGGTGCTCGCGCGGGCGCTCGGCCGCCCGGGCGCCGCCGGGCAGCAGCGCGCGCAGGGCGCCGACCAGGTGGCCGCCCTGCGCGATCAGCCGCTCGTAGATCCCGACGACCAGCGCCATCGTGCCGCCGCTCACCCCCGGGACGGCTTCGACGACCCCGATCGCCGCTCCGCGGGCGATGTTGATTCCGGACATACGTGACAACACGAGTCGAGCCTACCGACCGCGCTCAGCCCCGCCCGAGCCGGTTGAGCAGGCCGAGCCCGGCACCGTCCGGGCTGCGGCTGTGGTGACCGGGGTCGTCGGCGACCGCATGATGCAGAGTTGACTTATATAAGTCGTAAGTGTCACGCTCTGCCGGGTGCCCGCGCACTCCGGCAGGAGGTCGACATGTGGCTCGAGCCCTTCCGCCGGTTCTGGCTCCAGCGCCTGGACGCACTGGCCACCGAACTGCAGCGCGGCCGGCGCGAGCACCCCGAGGACACCGCCGGGACCCCGCCGGCGGCCGAACCACCCATCACGCCGAGCGAGGACGAGACATGATCGACATCATCAACCAGGTCAACGCCACCCACCGGGAGATCGGCAGCCGGCCGGTCGCCACCGGCGCGGGGCGGTCGCTGCTGCTGCGGCGCACCTACGACGCCGCCGTCGAGGACGTGTGGAGCGCCTGCACCGACCCGGAGCGGCTCGGCCGGTGGCTGGGCCCGGTGACCGGCGACCTGCGCGTCGGGGGCACGTACGCCCTGGAGGGCAACGCCGGCGGCGAGATCCTGCGCTGCGAGCAGCCGCGGCTGCTCGCGGTCACCTGGGTGCTCGGCGAGGGCATGGCGACCGAGGTCGAGGTCCGCCTCGCTCCGGACGGGGAGCGCACGACCTTCGAGCTGGAGCACTCCTCGCCCGCCGAGATCGTCGACGAGCTGGTGGGCAGCTACGGGCCCGGCGGCACGATCGGCATCGGCGGCGGCTGGGACCTCACCCTGCTGGCCCTGGACCGGCACCTGACCGGCGACCGGTTCGACCCGGCCACCTGGGAGGACACCGCGGAGGCCAGGGAGTTCGCCACCCGGGCCTGCCACGCCTGGGGGCCGGCCGTCCGGACCGCCTGGGGCACCAGCGGCGACGACCTCGACGCGGCCATCGCCTTCGGCGTCTCGCACTTCGCCCCCCGGTAGCCGGCGAGGGCGCCGAGATGAGCGTTGTGGAGGGGCTTCAGCCGGTGCGGTCGACGACGTAGGTGGTGAGGGCGGCCAGGGCGTCGGTGGCCGGGCACTGCGGCAGATCGGCCAGCTCGGCCCGCGCCGAGGCGGCCAGCCCGGCCAGGAACTCGCGGGCCCGGACCAGTCCCGGGCCGGTGCGCAGCAGCTCCAGCGCCTCGTCGACCTCGGCGTCGTCGGTGAGCGGCTGGGCCAGCAGCGCCTTGAGCCGGGTCGCCACCGCGTCCGACTCCTCCAGCGCGTAGAGCATCGGCAGGGTCTGGATGCCCTCGCGCAGGTCGGTGCCCGGGGTCTTGCCCGAGCTGTCGGCCGGCGAGGCGATGTCGATGACGTCGTCGGAGATCTGGAACGCGGTGCCGATGTGCGCGCCGAACCGGTGCAGCTTGGCGACCTGGTCGGCCGGGCAGGCGGCGAACATGCCGCCGTAGCGGCCCGAGGTGGCGATCAGCGAGCCGGTCTTCTCCGCGATCACCCGCAGGTAGTGGGCCACCGGGTCCTCGCCGGCGTGCGGGCCCCGGGTCTCCCGCATCTGGCCGGTGACCAGCTCGGCGAACGTCCCGGCGATGATCCGGACCGCCTCCGGGCCGAGGTCGGCGACCAGCCGGGAGGCGTGCGCGAACAGGAAGTCGCCGGTCAGGATGGCGACCGAGTTGTCCCAGCGCGAGTTCGCGCTCTCCGCGCCCCGGCGCATGGTGGCCGCGTCCATCACGTCGTCGTGGTAGAGCGTGGCCAGGTGGATCAGCTCGACCACCGCGGCCGCGCGCACCACCTCGTCGGACTCCGGGCGCGGCCCGGTCTGCGCGGCCAGCAGGGTGAACAGCGGCCGGAACCGCTTGCCGCCGGCGTCGATCAGGTGCAGCGAGGTCTCGGTGACGAAGGTGTAGTCGCTGTGCACCTCGCGGTGCAGCAGCTCCTCGACCCGGTCGAGACCGACGGCGAGGGCTCCGGCCAGTTCCGGGTCGTCGACCTCGACACCGGCGATCGCGTTGGTGGACACCCCCTCAGCCTACGAAGCCGCCGGCCCCGGCCCAGTCCAAGGCGAGTGTGGGGACGATCCCAAGCAGCAGGGTGAGCAGCACCCCGAGGGTGATGGCCGCGGTGGTGAACGCGCCCGGCACGGTGACCGTGGGGCCGTCCGCGGCCGGCTCGCTGAAGTACATCAGCACGATGACCCGGATGTAGAAGAACGCGGCGACCGCGCTGGCCACCAGCGCGACCACCACCAGCGGGGCCATCCCGTCGGCGATGGCGGCCGCGAACACCGCGAACTTGGCGGTGAAGCCGCTGGTCAGCGGGATGCCGGCGAGGGCGAGCAGGAGGAAGGACATGACCAGCGCGACGGTCGGCGAGCGCTTGGCCAGTCCGGCCCACTGCGACAGGTGGCTGGCCTCGCCGTCGGCGTCGCGGACCAGGCTGATCACGCCGAACACGGCCAGCGTGGTGAACCCGTAGGCCAGCAGGTAGAACATCGTCCCGGACAGGCCCTGCTCGGTGATGGACATCGCACCGATCAGCAGGAAGCCGGCGTGCGCCACCGAGGAGTAGGCCACCATCCGCTTGACGTCGGTCTGGGTGAGCCCGATCACCGCGCCGATCACCATCGAGGCGATGGCCACCCCCCACAGCACCCCGCGCCACTCCCAGCGGATGTCGCCGAAGGCCACCGTCAGCACCCGCAGGATCGCGCCGAACGCGGCCACCTTGGTGCAGGCCGCCATGAACGCGGTGACCGGCGTGGGCGCGCCCTGGTAGACGTCCGGGGTCCAGGTGTGGAACGGGCCGATCGAGCCCTTGAACAGCAGCCCGACGACGAGCAGCGCGAACCCGCCCAGCAGCAGCGAGTCCGACGCCGGCGAGGCGACCGCGGCCTCGGCGATGTCCGAAAGGCGCACCGAACCGGCGTAGCCGTAGAGCAGCGCCAGCCCGTAGAGGAAGAACGCCGAGGAGAACGCGCCGAGCAGGAAGTACTTGACCGCCGCCTCCTGCGACAGCAGCCGCTTGCGCCGGGCCAACCCGCACATCAGGTACAGCGGCAGGCTCAGCACCTCGAGCGCGATGAACATGGTCAGCAGGTCGTTCGCCGCGACGAAGGCCATCATGCCGCCCAGCGCGAACAGCGTGAACGGGAAGACCTCGGTCTGCATGGTCGGCTGCTGGTCCGGCGAGCCGTAGCCGCGGTCCTCGGCCGGGTCGCCGCCGCCGGTGCGGGGGCCAGCACCGGTCGCGGCGACCGCGGCCCGGCTCTCCGCCGAGGCCACGAACGCCCCACCGGGCTCCACCGAGCGGTCGGCGATCAGCAGCACGCTGCCCAGGCTCAGCGCCAGCAGGGTGCCCCAGAGGAACAGCGTCGGCGGGTCGACGGCGACCGCGCCGGCCAGCGTGGTGATGCCGGCCGGCCCGTCGGCGGCGTAGATCCCCAGCGCCAGCCCGGCGCCGGCCAGCGTCAGCAGGGTCAGCGCCACCTGCACCGGCCAGCGCTGGTGGCGTGGCAGGAACGCCTCGACCAGCACCGACACGCAGGCCATGCCGAACACGATCAGCATCGGCGCGGTCGCCGCGTAGTCGATCGTCGGGGCCTCCAGGGGCGCGTCCTGGGCCAGGACCGTCACAGGCGACATCACGGGGTCAGTCCTTCCACCGGGTCGGTCAGACCCACTTCGGTCAGGGTGGCCGCCACCGACGGGTTGATCACGTCGAGCACCGGGCCGGGGAAGAACCCGAGCACGATGATCAGCACGATCAGCGGGGTCAGCACCGCGATCTCGCGGCCGGACAGGTCGGGGAAGCCGTTGCCGCGCTCGGCGGCGACGGCCGGGTCGAGCATGGTGCCCGGCCCACCCACGGCACTGCCCGCGGAGCTGCCGGTCCGGCTGCCGGCCTTGCTCCCGGTGGCGGAAGCGGTGGGCGGCACCGCGCCGCCGCGCTCCAGGGCACCGAGCACGGCGGCCCCGCGCAGCGGGCCCTGCATGACCCGCTGGTACATCCACAGCACGTACAGCGCGGCGAAGATGATGCCGACGGTGGCCAGGATCGTGAACACCGGCTCGCGCGGGTAGGACCCGACCAGCACCAGGAACTCGCTGATGAACGAGTTGGTGCCGGGCAGCGCCAGCGAGCTCAGCCCGGCGATCAGGAACGCCCCGGCCAGCAGCGGCGCCACCTTGTGCACGCCGCCGTAGTCGTCGACCAGCCGCGAACCACCGCGGGTGATCAGCAGGCCGACCACGATGAACAGCATCCCGGTCGAGATGCCGTGGTTGACCATGTACAGCGTCGCGCCGGCGAAGGCCTGGGTGGAGAAGGAGAAGATGCCCAGCGCGATGAAGCCGAAGTGGGCGATCGAGGTGTAGGCGACGAACCGCTTCATGTCGGTCTGCCCGACCGCGAGCAGCGCCCCGTACAGCACGCCGATCACCGCCAGGGTCAGCACCAGCGGCGCCAGCTGCTGCGAGGCCGCCGGGAACAGCGGCAGGCAGTAGCGCAGGAAGCCGAACGTGCCGACCTTGTCCAGCACGCCGACCAGCAGCACCCCGGCCCCGACCGGGGCCTCGGCACCGGCGGCGGGCAGCCAGGTGTGCAGCGGCACCAGCGGCGCCTTGATCGCGAACGCCACGAAGAAGCCCAGGAACAGCCAGATCTGGGTGGACTCCGGCACCGACGCGGCCATCGCCTGCAGCTCGGACCAGGTGAAGGTGCCCCGGCCCAGCTGCTCCCCGCTGACCACGAACAGCCCGATCACCGAGGCCAGCATGATCAGTCCGCCGAGCAGCGAGTACAGGAAGAACTTCACCGCGGCGTACTGCCGCTGCGGCCCGCCGAACCGGCCGATCATGAAGTACATCGGGACCAGCATGGCCTCGAAGAACACGTAGAACAGGAACACGTCGGTGGCCGCGAACACCCCGACGAGCAGGCCCTGGGTGGCCAGCAGCAGCGAGTAGAAGCCGGCCGCGGTGCGCCCCTCGGGCAGCCGCTCGGCCCACGAGTAGCCCATCACGATCGGCACCAGCACCGCGATCAGAGCCAGCATCACCAGCGCGATGCCGTCCACCCCGAGGGCGAACCGGGTGCCGAACGCCGGGATCCAGTCGACGCCGAACTCCAGCTGGAACCGGGTGCCGTCGGCGGCCGCGGTGGTCGAGTAGCTGAACCAGGTGATCGCGGTGAGCACCAGCGACGCCGCGCCGAAGCCCAGCGCGACCAGCTTCGCGGTCCGGTCGTTCGCCCGCAGCGGGGCCACCGCCAGTGCACCGACCAGCGGCACCACCAGCAGGAGCAGCAGCAGCACGTTGCCTCCGTTCATGCGAACCGCACCGCCAGCATCGCCGCGATGACCAGCACCGAGCCGCCCAGGATGGACAGCGCGTAGGACCGGACGAACCCGGTCTGCAGCCGGCGCAACCGCCCGGAGCTGCCGCCGAGCAGGGCCGCGGTGCCGTTCACGACCCCGTCCACCCCGCGGTTGTCGACGTAGACCAGGGCCCGGGCCAGCCAGGTGCCCGGCCGGGCGATCAACGCCTCGTTGACCGCGTTGGCGTAGAGGTCGCGGCGGGCCGCGCGGACCGGCAGCGAGACCGGCTCCGGCCGCTCCACCGGGGTGCGGTGCCGCCCGACGATCAGGTAGGCGGCCAGCGCGCCGAGCGCGGACACGCCGACCACCAGCCACGGGATGACCTCGTGCGGCAGCGCGCCGTCGCCGTGCTCGGCCAGCTCACCGAGCGACGGGGCCAGCCACTGCGGCAGCCCGATGGTGTAGAGCACGTAGCCGGCGCCCAGCGAGCCCAGCGCCAGCACGACCATCGGCGCGGTCATGGTGACCGGGGACTCGTGCGGGTGGTACTCCTCGCCGTCCGCGGTGCGCAGGTCCTGCCAGCGCTTCTCCCCGAAGAAGGTCATCAGCACCAGTCGGGTCATGTAGAACGCGGTGAGCCCGGCGGCCAGCGTGGCCGCCCCGCCGAACACCCAGCCCCGCCAGCCCTCCTCGGCGAACGCGGCCTCGATGATCGCGTCCTTGGAGAAGTAGCCGGACAGGAACGGGAAGCCGATCAGGGCCAGGTAGCCCAGCCCGAAGGTGACGAAGGTGACCGGCATGTACCGGGCCAGCCCGCCGTAGCGGCGCATGTCGACCTCGTCGCGCATGGCGTGCATGACCGACCCGGCCCCGAGGAACAGCCCGGCCTTGAAGAAGCCGTGGGTGAGCAGGTGGAAGATGCCCAGCGCGTAGCCGGCCGGGCCGAGCCCGACGGCCAGCATCATGTAGCCGATCTGGCTGACCGTGGAGTACGCCAGCACCTTCTTGATGTCGTCGTAGGCGCAGCCGATGATCGCCCCGATGAGCAGGGTGACCACCCCGACCAGTGCGACCACCAGCCGCCCGGTCTCGCTCAGGTTGTAGATCGGGCTGCACCGGGCGATCAGGTACACCCCGGCGGTGACCATGGTGGCGGCGTGGATCAGCGCCGAGACCGGGGTCGGGCCCTCCATCGCGTCGGGCAGCCAGGACTGCAGCGGGAACTGGCCGGACTTGCCGCAGGCGCCGAGCAGCAGCAGCACGGTGATCGCCAGCACGGTGCCGGAGTCGACCTCGCCGATCCGCTCGAACACCGCGGAGTACTGCACGGTGCCCAGCTCGGTCCACAGCAGGAAGATCGCGATGGCCAGGCCGACGTCGCCGACCCGGTTCATCAGGAACGCCTTCTTGGCCGCGGTGGCCGCGGACGGGCGGTCCTGGTAGAAGCCGATCAGCAGGTAGGAGGCCAGGCCGACGCCCTCCCAGCCCAGGTACAGCATGACGAAGTTGTTGCCCAGGACCAGCACCAGCATCGCCGCGACGAACAGGTTGAGCTGGGCGAAGAACCGGCGCCGGCCGGGGTCGTGGGCCATGTAGCCCACCGAGTAGATGTGGATCAGCGAGCCGACCCCGGTGATCAGCAGCACGAAGGTCAGCGACAGCGGGTCGAGCCGGATGCCGAACTCGACATCCAGGCCGCCGACGGCCATCCAGTCGAACAGCGCCAGCTCCCGGGTGCGCTGCTCGGGGCCCAGCGCCAGGGTCTCCAGGAACAGCGCCAGACCGAGGGCGAACGAGGCCAGCACGGTGGCCACGCCGAGCCAGTGCCCCCAGGCGTCGGCCCGACGACCGGCCACGAACAGCACCAGGGCGCCGAGCGCGGGCAGCACGAACAGCAGCCAGGCCAGCGAGGCGGTGCCGGTGGCGGGGAGGATCTCGGGGCCGATGTCGGGCAGCTCGGCCAGCGGGACCGCGGTCAGCACGGGCTCGGGCCGGCGGCCGGGGGGGCCGCGCGGTCGGCGGGGGCGGGGGGACGGCTGGACACCGGGGAGCTCCTTGGCATCAGTACTTGAGCAGGTTGGCGTCGTCGATCGACGCGGACCGCCGGGTGCGGAAGATCGACATGATGATGGCGAGCCCGACCACGACCTCGCAGGCGGCCACCACCATCACGAACAGCGCGAGGACCTGGCCGTCCAGCGAGCCGTTGATGCGGGCGAAGGTGACCAGGGTCAGGTTCACGGCGTTGAGCATCAGCTCGATGCACATGAAGACCACGATCGCGTTGCGCCGCACCAGCACGCCGACCGCGCCGATGGTGAACAGCAGCGCCGAGAGCAGCAGGTAGTACGTCGGGGTCACGGCTGGTCATCCTCCTGGCCGCCGGCGGGGCGGGCACCGGGGGTACCGGCGGTGCCGGCGAGGGCGCCCGCGACACCCTTGCGGTCGTCGCCGGGGGTGTCGACGACGGCCTGCTGGCCCCCGCCGGACGACGGGGTGCCGGTGAGGGCGTGGGCGTCGAGGGTGCTGGTCGGCGACTCCTCGATCGGGGTGGCGTCGATGATCGCCGAGATGGACTCCGGGGCGATCGAGCCGTCGGGCAGCAGCGCCGGGACCGCGACCGAGTTGCCGGTGGCGTAGACGCCGGGGCCGGGCAGCGGGGAGATCCGGTCGTGCTCGCCGCGCAGCCGGGCCCGCACCAGCTCGCGCTGCCCGCGCTTGGCGTGCGCCGCGGTCTGGGCGAAGGCCAGCACGATGCCGCCGAGCGCGGCGGTGATCAGCAGGGCCGCGGTCAGCTCGAACGCGAACACGTAGTCGGTGAAGATCAGCTCACCGAGCCCGGTGACGTTGCCGTTGGAGCCGGCGTTGCCGGCGGTCAGGCCGACCGGGGTGACCGCGGTCAGCGCCGAGCCGACCGAACCGACCAGCAGCACCGCCAGTCCGACGCCCAGCACCAGCCCGGTCGTCCGCTGCCCGCGCAGCACCTCGACCACCGAGTCCGAGCTGTCCCGGCCGAACAGCATCAGCACGAACAGGAACAGCATCATCACCGCGCCGGTGTAGACGATGATCTGCGCGAAGCCCAGGAACGGGGCCTGCTGGACCAGGTAGAGGATGGCCAGGCTGAACATCGTCAGCACCAGCAGCAGCGCCGAGTGCACCGCGTTGCGCGCGAACACCATGCCCAGCGCGCCGAGCAGCGCGACCGGGCCGAGCACCCAGAAGGCGATGGCCTCGCCGGTGGTGACCGCGTCGGCGGCCTGCGCGAGCATCACTTGACCTGCTCCCCCACCGGATCGGACCGGTCCCCGGCCCGGGCCAGCGTCGGCCCCTGCACGTAGTAGTCCTGCTCGGTGTCGCCGAGCCGCATCGGGTGCGGCGGCTGCTCCATGCCGGGCAGCAGCGGCGCCATCAGCTGCTCCTTGGTGTAGATCAGGTCCTGCCGGTTGTCGTCGGCCATCTCGTAGAAGTTGGTCATCGTCAGCGACCGGGTCGGGCAGGCCTCGACGCACAGCCCGCAGCCGATGCACCGCAGGTAGTTGATCTGGTAGATCGCCCCGTACCGCTCACCGGGGGAGAACCGGGCCTCCGCGGTGTTGTCCCCGCCCTCGACGTAGATCGCGTCGGCCGGGCAGGCCCAGGCGCACAGCTCGCAGCCCACGCACTTCTCCAGCCCGTCCGGGTGCCGGTTGAGCTGGTGGCGGCCGTGGTAGCGGGGCGCGGCGGGCGGGAAGTTCTCCGGGTACTCCTCGGTGACGACCTTCTTGAACATCGTCCCGAAGGTGACGCCGAACCCCTTGAAGAACTCAAACATCGTCGCTCCCCAGAATGGTGACGCCGAATCCCTTGAAGAACTCAAACATCGTCGCTCTCCTCAGCAGGGGGGCCGGTCAGGGCGGGCTCGCGGCGGCGGTCGCCACCGATCCCCCGCTCCCGGGTGCGCCGCCGCGGCTTGCGGTCGGGCACCTTGAGGTCCAGCGGCGGCACCGGGAAGTCCGAGGCCAGCTCGATCTGCTGCTCGGGGACCTTGCGCTCGGGCACCAGGAACGCCACCACCAGCACCGCGGCCAAGCCGATGCCGCCGGCGATCAGCACCGTCTCGGTGGTGCCGCCGCTGTTGCGCCAGATCCGGATCGCGAAGATCACCACGATCCACAGCAGGTTGATCGGGATGAGCACCTTCCAGCTCAGCTTCATGAACTGGTCGTAGCGGAACCGGGGCAGCGTGCCGCGCAGCCAGATGAAGACGAACAGGAACAGGAACGTCTTGATCAGGAAGGCGACCATCTGCAGCCACCCGTTGGCGTTCAGGAACGCCAGCGGCCACGGCCAGGTCCCGCCGCCCAGGAACAGCGTGGTGGCCATCGCCGAGACGGTCACCATGTTCACGTACTCGGCCAGGAAGAACAGCGCGAACTTCAGCGACGAGTACTCGGTGTGGAACCCGCCGACCAGCTCCGACTCCGCCTCCGGCAGGTCGAACGGGGCCCGGTTGGTCTCCCCCACCATGGAGATCACGAAGATCACGAAGCTGGGCACCAGCAGCAGCACGTACCAGGTGGACGCGGCCTGGGCGGCGACGATGTCCGCGGTGGACAGCGATCCGGCGTAGAGGATCACCCCGACCACCGAGAGGCCGAGCGCGATCTCGTAGGAGATGACCTGCGCCGCCGAGCGCAGCGCGGCGAGCAGCGGGTACGGCGAACCGGAGGCCCAGCCGCCCAGCACGATGCCGTAGACCCCGATCGAGGAGCAGGCCAGCACGACCAGCACGCCGACCGGGAGGTCGACCAGCTGCAGCACGGTCGGCTCGCCGAAGATCGACACCTCGCCGCCGAACGGGATCACCGAGAACGCCACGAAGGCCGGGATGGTGGCGATGACCGGGGCGATGAAGTACACCCGCTTGTCGGCCATCGTCGGCATGATGTCCTCTTTGAAGGCCAGCTTGAGGCCGTCGGCGAGGGACTGCAGCCAGCCGCCGGGACCGGTCCGGTTCGGGCCCGGACGCTGCTGCATCCGGCCGACGACCTTCCGCTCCCAGTTGATCATGAACAGGGTCAGCACGACCCCGATCACGAACAGCATCACGACCTTGAGCAGGATCAGCCACAGCGGGTCGTCGGCCAGCAGTTGCTGCGTGGGGGTCATGCCGACACCCCCACCAGGTCGCCGTGCCCGGCGCCGAGCCGGGCGCGCACCTGCGACTCGCCGGACCGGGTGGGCAGCCACACCACCCCGTCGGGCAGGTCGGTCAGGGCCACCGGCAGCGTCACCTCACCGCGCTCGGTGCGCACCGTGCCCGGTGCGCCCTCGATCAGGCCGAGCCGCTCCGCGGTGGCCGCGTTCACCCGCAGGTAGGCCGGCCGGGCGGTGCCGGCCAGCGCGGGCTCGTCCACGGCCAGCGTCGAGTCGTCCACCAGCTGGCGCCAGGTGGCCAGCACGGCCTGCCCGTAGCCGGGCCGGGGCAGGTCGCCGGCCGGGGTGAGCAGCGCCGGGGCGGGCGGGCCGGACCAGGTGCCCAGCCGGGCCAGCTCGCCGGCCGCGGCGGCCGGGGTCTGGGTGAACAGGTCGACGTCCATCTCCACGGCCAGGGTGTCGAGCACCCGGCAGTCCGGCAGCACGCCGGTGGCGTCCAGGGCCGGGCCGAACGGGCGGCGGCGGCCCTCCCAGTTGACGTAGCTGCCGGCGCGCTGGGCGTCCGGGGCCACCGGGAGCACCACGTCGGCCAGCTCGGTGACCGGCGAGGTGTGCAGCTCCAGGCTGACCAGGAAGCCGACCTCGCGCAGCGCGGTGAGTGCGGCGGCCGGGTCGGCCAGGTCGTTCGGGTCCAGCCCGCCGACCACCAGGCCGGCCAGCTCCCCCGCCGCGGCGGCGGCCAGGATGCCGGCGGTGTCGCGGCCCGGCTCGGCCGGCAGCGTGCCCGCGGCCACCCCCCAGGCCGCCTCGACCTCGGCCCGGGCCGCGGCGTCGGTGACCGGGCGGCCACCGGGCAGCAGCGACGGGGCGGCGCCGGCGTCCAGCGCGCCGCGCTCGCCGGCCCGGCGCGGCACCCAGCCCACGACCGCGCCGGTGCGCTCGCCGAGCAGCGCGACCGCCGAGTACAGGCCGGGCACCTCGGCGGCGCGCTCGCCGACCAGGATCACCCCGCGCGGAGCGTCCGCGGAGCGCGCATCGGCACCGCCGCTGAGCGCCTCGACGATCGCGGCCGGCAGGTCGGCCAGCACGGCCGCCTCGGCCCCGGGCACCGCCGGGATCAGGTTGTCCTTGGCCGCCGGCGACGCGGCGCCGGTGTCGCGCGAGGTGCGCTCCACCGCGGGCGTCGTCCACTGGCCGACGTGGAAGACCTGCTGGCCGTGCTTGCGGGCGGCCTTGCGCAGCCGCAGGTAGACGACGGGCGCCTCCTCCTCGGGCTCCAGGGCCACGCAGAGCACCGCCGGGGCGGCCTCCAGCCGGGCGTAGTCCAGCCGCTCCGGGCCGCGCCCGACCACCTGCGAGGCCAGGAAGTCCAGCTCCTCGCCGGAGTGCGGGCGGGCCCGGAAGTCCACGTCGTTGGTGCCCGCGGCGAGCCGGGCGAACTTGGCGTAGGCGTAGGCGTCCTCGGCGGTCAGCCGGCCCCCGGTCAGCACGCCGATGCCCCCGGCCCGCGCGGCCAGCAGCCCCTGCGCGGCCACGTCGAGCGCGTCGGTCCAGGACGTCTCGGTCAGCACGCCGTCCGCGCCGCGGACCATCGGCCGGGTGATCCGGCCCTTCGAGGTCAGGTAGCGGAAGGCGAAGCGGGCCTTGTCGTCGATCCACTCCTCGTTGACCTCGGGGTCGTTGCCGGCCAGCCGGCGCATGACGCCACCGCGGCGGGTGTCGACCCGCAGGGC
>DASQMQ010000014.1:0-3967 GCA_035645455.1 Pseudonocardia sp. | reverse complement strand
TGCGTGCCGACCTGGCGCTGTTGGACACCGAGGCGGCCCGGGCGGGCCTGGCCACCACCACGATCGCCTTCAACCCGCTGCGCTCCACCTACGAGGTCGACCCGCCGTTCAACGCCTGGGAGCGCAGCCACCGGCTGGGTTCGCCCGAGGAGCGCACCGCGCACGTGCACATGACGACCTACGGACCCGATCTCAACCTGTCCTGCGCCGATCTGGCCCCGGCCGATCTGGTCGACGCGGCCCGCAAGCTCACCCACTACAGCCCCTGGCTGGTGCCGCTGTCGTTCTCCTCGCCGTTCCGCGACGGACGGGCGTGGGGCGGGCTGTCCGCGCGCACGGCGGTGCGCACCGGGCAGCGGCCCGCGGTGCTGGTGTTCCTGTCCGCCGCCGACGAGCAGGTGCCGGCCGACCCGTCGCTGACCCAGCTGGCCCGGCTGCCCGCCGAGATCGGCCGGATCGAGTTCAAGGCCTTCGACGCCTGCCCCGACCCGCAGCTCTACGCGGAGCTGCTGAGCCTGCTCACCGGGCTGGTGCTGGACCGCTCGCTGCCGGGCCGGCGCACCACCCCGGACGGGCCGCTGCACCGGCGGGTGGCGGGGCCGGGCCTGGCCGACCCGGAGGTGCACGCCGGCACCGGTGCCCTGCTCGACGCGGCCGCGGCCGCGCTGGCCGGGCGGGACGACGACCTGCGCCGCCTGGAGTCGTTGCGCGCCCGCTGGGCCCGCCGGGAGTGCCCGGCCACCGCGATGCTGGCCGAGCACGCGGCCGGTCGCCCGGTGGCCGGGCTGCCGCCCGGCTGACGCCCACGGGGGACGGCACACCGCACGGGCGCGACGCGGGGTCCGCGCCCGTGCGGGTGGCTCGTGGTCAGGTGCAGGAGTGCTCGTCAGGTGTAGGAGTGCTCGGCGTCCGGGTAGGACCCGCCGCGCACCTCGTCCCCGAACCGCTTGGCCGCGCCGAGCAGGATCGACCCGACGTCGGCGTACTGCTTGACGAACCGCGGCTTGCGCCCGCGGTTCATGCCGGCCATGTCCGACCACACCAGCACCTGGGCGTCGGTGTCCGGGCCGGCGCCGATGCCGATGGTCGGGATGACCAGCTCGGCGGTCACCCGCTTGGCCACGTCGGCGGGCACCATCTCCAGGACCACCGCGAACGCCCCGGCGGCCTGCAGCGCCAGCGCGTCGTCGACCAGCCGCTCGCCGGCGTCGCCGCGGCCCTGGATGCGGAACCCGCCCAGTGCGTGCTCGCTCTGCGGGGTGAACCCGAGGTGGGCCATCACCGGGATGCCGGATCCGGCCAGCGCGTCGACCTGCGGGACGAACCGGGCGCCGCCCTCCAGCTTCACCGCGTGCGCGCCGCCCTCCTTCATGAACCGGAAGGCGGTGCTCAGCGCCTGTTCGGGGCCGAGCTGGTAGCTGCCGAACGGCAGGTCGGCGACGACCAGCGCCGACGTGGTGCCCCGGCTCACCGCCTTCACCAGCGGCAGCATCTCCTCCACGGTGACCGGGAGGGTGTTCTCGTAGCCGTAGACGTTGTTGGCCGCCGAGTCGCCGACCAGCAGGACCGGGATGCCGGCCTCGTCGAAGATCTCCGCGGTGTAGGTGTCGTAGGCGGTGAGCATCGGCCAGCGCTCGCCGCGGTCCTTGAGCTCGCGCAGGTGGTGGATGCGGGTCCGGCGGGGCCTGCCCGCCGCCGGGGACGCGGGTCCCGGGCGGTAGGGCGGCTGCACCTCGGTCGCGGGCTGCGCGCCCGTCGTCCCCGTGGGTACGCCGGAAGGGGTCGTCGACATCGTTGTCCGTCCTCCCTCGAGGCCCGCTGCGCGGGTCCCCGGGTCGTCAGGGGGTCTGATGACGGAAGCGTGACACCGGGATGGCGGGACCGCAGCGGCGTGCGACGAGGTTCACATCCGCGCACCGCGGCCCCGCTGCGGTACCGCCGTCAGGCCTCCGGGACGTTGCGCCGGATGTCCTCCAGCCAGATCCGCGCCGACATGTCCGACGGGGCCCGCCAGTCCCCGCGCGGGGACAGCGAGCCGCCCGCGGAGACCTTCGGCCCGTTCGGCAGGGCCGAGCGCTTGAACTGGCTGAACGCGTAGAACCGGTGGGCGAAGACCTCCAGCCAGTGCCGGATCTGGGCCAGGTCGTAGACCGGGCGCTCATCGACCGGGAAGCCCGCGGGCCAGTCACCGACGTCCGGGTCGTGCCATGCGTGCCAGGCCAGGAAGGCGATCTTCGACGGGCGGAAGCCGTAGCGCAGCACCTGGAACAGCGAGAAGTCCTGCAGCGAGTACGGCCCGACCTTCGCCTCGCTGCTCTGCACCTGCTCGTCCTCGCCGGTCGGCACCAGCTCCGGGGTGATCTCGGTGCCGAGCACGTCGGTCAGGACCGAGCCCACCTCGTCGTCGAACAGCTTCGCCGAGACCACCCAGCGGATCAGGTGCTGGATCAGGGTCTTGGGCACCCCGCCGTTGACGTTGTAGTGCGACATCTGGTCGCCGACACCGTAGGTCGACCAGCCCAGGGCGAGCTCGGACAGGTCGCCGGTGCCCAGCACGATCCCGTTGCGCTGGTTCGCCGCCCGGAACAGGTAGTCGGTGCGCAGCCCGGCCTGGACGTTCTCGAAGGTGACGTCGTACACCGGCTCGCCGGCGGCGAACGGGTGGCCGAGGTTGCCCAGCATCATCCGGGCGGTCTCGGTGATGTCGATCGTCTCGAAGGTGACCCCGAGCGCCTCGGCCAGCCGGATCGCGTTGCCCTTGGTGCGCTCGCCGGTCGCGAAGCCGGGCAGGGTGAAGCCGAGGATGTCGCTGCGCGGGCGCCCCAGCCGGTCCATCGCCCGGGCGGCGACGATGAGCGCGTGGGTCGAGTCCAGCCCGCCGGACACCCCGATCACGATCTTCGGATCGCCGATCGCGCGCAGCCGCTGCTCCAGGCCGGCGACCTGGATGTTGTAGGCCTCGTAGCAGTCCTGCTCCAGCCGGGACTCGTCGGCCGGCACGAACGGGAACCGCTCCACGGTCCGGCGCAGCCCGATGTCGCCACCCGGCGGCTGCAGGGCGAACTCGATGCGGCGGAAGGCGTCCAGCCGGGCGCCGTGGTGGCGGCGGTTGTCGTCGAAGGTGCCCATCCGGGCCCGCTCGGCGCGCAGCAGGTCCAGGTCGACGTCGGCCACCGAGCGCCGCGGTCCCTGCGGGAAGCGCTCGGACTCGGCCAGCAGCACGCCGTTCTCGTAGACCATGGTCTGCCCGTCCCAGGCCAGGTCGGTGGTCGACTCGCCCTCGCCCGCCGCGGCGTAGACGTAGGCGGCCAGGCAGCGCGACGACGCCGACCGG
This sequence comes from Pseudonocardia sp., assembly GCA_035645455.1. Taxonomy (GTDB): domain Bacteria; phylum Actinomycetota; class Actinomycetes; order Mycobacteriales; family Pseudonocardiaceae; genus Pseudonocardia. The sequence goes on along the minus strand of DASQMQ010000014.1, from coordinate 633 downwards.
CACAGCAGGTGGCGGTCCTCGGCCCGGCCGACCGTGATCGGGCTGCCGGACAGGTTGGCCAGCACGGTGGCCCCGGCCAGCGCGGCCTCCGCGCTGGGCGGCACCGGCACCCACATGTCCTCGCAGATCTCCACGTGCAGCACCAGACCCGCGACGTCGGTGGCCTCGAACAGCAGGTCGGGTCCGAAGGGCGCGCCGGCCCCGCCGATCCGGATCGTGCCGTGCTGGTCGTCGCCGGGGGCGAGCTGGCGGCGCTCGTAGAACTCCCGGTAGGTGGGCAGGTAGGACTTCGGCGCGACGCCGAGCACCCGCCCGCGGTGGATCACGACCGCGGTGTTGTAGACCCGGTTGCGGTGCCGCAACGGCGCTCCGACCACCAGCACCGGCAACAGCTCCGCCGATGCGGCCACCACCTCCAGCAGCGCCTCCTCGACCGCGTCCAGCAGGGTGTCCTGCAGCAGCAGGTCCTCGATCGAGTAACCGCACAGGGTCAGCTCGGGGAACACCGCCAGGCCCACGCCCTCCTCGGCGCACTCGCGGGCGCTGCGCAGCACCGCCGCGGCGTTGGCGGCGGGGTCGCCGATCGCGGTGGTCAGGGTGCACGCGGCGACTCGCAGGAAACCGTGCCGGTAC
>DASQMQ010000013.1:0-17028 GCA_035645455.1 Pseudonocardia sp. | reverse complement strand
TGGCGGGAGCACCGGCTGCGCACCGGCGCGCTGCAGTTCCTGGACCCGATGCTGCTGGTCGGTGCGGCCCGCCCGCTCGGGGTGGCGCTGGCCGGCGCCGCGCTGCTGCGGTTCCTCACGCTGGAGGGGGTCGACCGCGGTGACCCCGTGCTGGCCTTCCTGCTGCTGCTCGGTGTCGCCGTGGCGCTGGTGCCGCTGGCGCCGGCGGTGCCGGCGATCGTGCTGCTGGCCGGGCCCGGGTACGCCGCCCTGCTCCCGGTGGCCCGCGGCCTGGCCCGGCTGAACCGCGAACCCGGTCTGCGCCGCTGGGTCGGGACCGGAGAGCTGCGGCTGCGGTGGGCGACGGCCGCGGTGCTGGCCGGACCGGCTGCGGTGTGGTGCGCGGCGGCGGTGCCGTTCGGGGTGCCGGTGGCCGTGCTCGTCCTGGCCCCGGTGCTGGTCGCCGCCGTGGTCCGGACCGTCACCCGGCCGCTGCCGCGCTACGACGTCCTCCGCCCCAGCCTGCTGGTGGCCCAGGCCGTGCGCGGCGCCGACCTGCTGGCCGTCGGCGTCGTGGTGCTGGCCCTCGGCGGGGTGACGGTGGGGACGGTGGTGCTGATCGGCGCCGTGGCCGCCGGCGGGATCTCGTTCTGACGCGGCTCAGGCGTTGTAGATCCGCACCCAGGCCACGTTCATCTGCGACGGCGTGGTCGGGGTGCTGCCGTTGGGGAACCAGTCGAGCTGGATGGTCTGGTGCATCGGGCCCGGCGGCAGGTGGCTGAGGGTGGTGTCGGAGAAGAACCGGACCCCGTCGACGTAGCCCCGGATGCCGGTCGGGGTCCACTCGACCGCGTAGTTGTGCCACTGGGTGAGGTCGACGGCCTTGCTCGCGTGCGTGGTGCGGTTCTGCGCGCTGTAGTGGAGGAAGAAGTCGACGTCGGAGGCCGCGGCCGTGGTCTCGGCGTAGTCGACCTCGCCGCCGACCGGCCAGTCCTCGGCGTCCGGCCAGAGCAGCAGGACCGGGTGGTAGCGGTGGTCGCCGCGCGGGACCTGCATCCGCGCCTCCCAGCGGCCGTACTTGCGGCCGTGGTGCATCGACATCCCACCGGTGGTGCCGACCGAGTTGCCGGCGATCGTCAGGATCCCGTGGCCCACGGTGATCTGCGACGGCCTGCGCAGTCCGTTGCCGTCGTGCCCGGGGCCGTCGTACAGCGCCCACTTGGCCGGGTCGACAGCGGTGCCGGTGAACTCGTCGCCGTGCACCGGGGAGCCCCAGCCGAGCCGGGACGCGGCCTGGACGCCGTTGCCCGGATCAGGCGGCGGAGGGGTGGCCGCGGTCGTCGTCGGGACGGTCGTGGTGGGCGGGACCGTGGTCGACGGGACCGTCGTCGGCGGCAGCGTGGTGGGCGGGGCGGTGGTCGGCGGGACCGTCGTCGGCGCGACGGTCGTGGTGGTCGGCGGGACCGTCGTGGTGGTGGGGCCCGGCGCACCGGTGACCGGCGGGTAGTCGCACGCGGTGCTCTTCCACCAGCTGCCGCCCTGGGGTGCACCCACGCCCAGCACGGTCGCCCGGGTCGCGCCGGTCGGGGCGGTGGCCGTCACGGCGGCCCGCACCCACGTCGACGCCGTTCCGGTGACCAGCGGGCCGTCCACCCGGGAGAGCCGGGTGCCGGCGGCGTTGAACCACTCCACGCTCGCCCGGACGGTGCCGGCGATCTGGGAGTCGAAGGCGAACGTGCGCTGCTGGGCCGCCGCGACCGGCTGCGCGGGCAGTGCGATGGTGGCCGAACCCGAGTACGGCAACACCCAGAAGGCCCACTGGGCCGCCCGGTGACCGCTCGCGGTGTTGCGGGTGCTGCTGCCGGTCCCGGCGGCGAGCGACCACCCGGTCGCGTTCTGCGCCAGCACCGGGTTCGCGCAGGTGTTGCCGGGACTCGGCAGGGAGCCGCCGCCGGTCTGGGCGGGCACCAGCGGCGCGGCCGCGGCCGCGGCGGCGGACAGGACGAGCACGGCCGCGGTGACGACAGCGAGCACCAGGGGTCTGAACATGGGGAGCGGTACCTCGGGGGAGTCGGCGCGGTCGATCACGGGGGGCGTTCAGCCGTTCGTCGTCCCGGCGCCGGACCCGTTACGCCGGCAGCGGGTGTCCTGGCCGAGTTCGCTCGATCCAGTGACACGGCCGACCGGTCGGCGCCACGACCGGGTGGAAACCCGATGGGTCGCTCCCGGCCCGTGGGTCGTTCGCACGTGGCGTGCCGGGGGGCGGACCCGGCGTCGCGCTCCGGCGGGCGACGAAGGTCGGCGCGCACCGCTGCGGTCACCGCCGGATCTCTTGATCAAGTGATCCGGCGGCGACCGGCGCCACGTCCGGTGAGCCGTCGTCACGGGAGGCGTGCAGAACGCTGCGCGGACCACCCGGCGGGGGCCATGATCCACGACCCGGGGCGGTCGCTCCTAGCGACGGGCGGCGACCGCGGCGGCGAGCTCGTCGAGCAGGTCGGCGGTGGCGTCCCAGCCCAGGCAGGCATCGGTGACGCTCTGCCCGTAGACCATCGACCGCGACACCTCCTGGCGCCCCTCGACCAGGAAGCCCTCCAGCATCAGCCCGACGATCCCGGGCTCGCCGCCGGCGATCCGGCCGGCCAGCTCGCGCACCACCGCCGCCTGCCGGACGTGGTCCTTGCCGCTGTTGCCGTGGCTGGCGTCGACGATCACCCGGGCCGGCAGCCCGGCCCGGCGCAGCCGGTCCAGCGCGGTGGCGACCGAGGCGGGGTCGTGGTTCGGGCCGGTCGCCGAGCCGCGCAGGATGACGTGGCCGTCCGGGTTGCCGGCGGTGGTGATCAGCGCGGCCAGGCCGTCCGGGTTGATGCCCATGAACACGTGCCCGGCCGCGGCCGCGCCCACCCCGTCCACGGCCACCTGCACGTCGCCGTCGGTGGGGTTCTTGATGCCCACCGGCATGGACAGCGCGCTGCACAGCTGGCGGTGCACCTGGCTGGCCGCGGTGCGGGCGCCGATCGCCCCCCAGCTGACCACGTCGGCGATGTACTGCGGGGTGATCGGGTCGAGGAACTCGCAGCCCACCGGCAGACCCAGCGCGCTGACCTGCAGCAGCAGCCGGCGCGCGGTGCGCAGGCCCCGGTTGACGTCGTACGTGCCGTCCAGGCCGGGGTCGTTGATCAACCCCTTCCAGCCGACGGTGGAGCGCGGCTTCTCGAAGTAGGTGCGCATCACCACGCGCAGCTCGCCCGACACCCGGTCGGCGTGCGCGGCCAGCCGGTGCGCGTAGTCCAGCGCCGCGGCCGGGTCGTGGATCGAGCACGGCCCCACCACGACCAGCAGGCGGTCGTCGCGGCCGTCCAGGACGTCGACGACGTCGGCCCGGGCCCGGACGACGGTGTCGGCCACCGCGGCGTCGACGGGCAGCTCGTGGCGCAGCAGGGCGGGGGAGATGAGCGGGCTGATCCGGGTGGTCCGGTGCTCGTCGAGCGATGGGACCGCGACCAGGGACGGATCGGAGATCAGGGACATGACGGGCGGGCTTCCTCTCGGACGAGCCGCCCCGTCGTTCCCGCCGAGCCGGCTGTGTCTCCGGCTCGGGGGGTGGGGGTCAGCGCAGCGGTTCGCCGGCCGACCCGACCCGGGCCGTCCGCCTAAACCAGTACGCGCGCTGCACGGGAGCGACCCTAGCAGTCCACGCACGGTGACCCCGGCAGGTCGGCCGACGACCCGATCGGGTGGTCCGCACCTACCGCGAAGTGATGAACCTTCGACATCCGGTGACACGAACGTCCGCCCACCGCCGAGTACCGCAGTGTCCGGTGACCCACGAGCACAGGAGCGATCCGATGAGCACCCGCACCGCCGTACCCACTGCCCGTTGCCGCTGCGGCCACGACCGCGACGCGCACGAGCACTTCCGGTCCGGCACGGACTGCGCGTCCTGCGGGCCGGACGTCTGCCGCCGCTACACCGCCCGCACCGGCACCCGCCAGCCCGCCGGGGTGCGGGTTCCCACGCAGTCCGTCGTGGTGTCCGGGCTGGCCTGGAACCGGCTGCGCCGGACCTGACGCCGGAGGCCGGCGCGACTCCGCCGGCGGCGTCGGATGATCAGGAGGCAGCCCGGCCGACCACCCCGACGCCGCGTCCGACGGTCACTTCTCGACCAGGTCCGCTGCGTGGTCGGGAACCTGGTGGAACTGCTCGCGCGGCGGGCGCTGGTAGCCGCGCTGGGGCGGCCGCTCCGGCAGTTCCAGCTCGTGCGGGGGCACCGCCTGCCAGGGCACGCTCGACAGCAGGTGGGCGATCGTGTTGATCCGGGCCCGGCGCTTGTCCTCGGCCTCCACCACCAGCCACGGCGACGACGGGGTGTCGGTGTGGGCGAACATCTCGTCCTTGGCCCGCGAGTAGTCCTCCCAGCGGGTGATCGACTCGAGGTCCATCGGGGACAGCTTCCACTGCTTCATCGGGTTGTTCATCCGGCCCCGGAACCGGCGCTCCTGCTCGGCGTCGCTGACCGAGAACCAGTACTTGCGCAGCAGGATCCCGTCCTCGACGAGCAGCTCCTCGAACACCGGGCACTGGCGCAGGAAGCGGGCGTACTCGTCGGGGGTGCAGAACCCCATCACCCGCTCCACCCCGGCCCGGTTGTACCAGCTGCGGTCGAGCAGGACGATCTCCCCGCCGGACGGCAGGTGCTGCACGTAGCGCTGGAAGTACCAGCGGGTGCGGTCGCGGTCCGACGGGGCGGGCAGCGCCACGATCCGGCAGATCCGCGGGTTGAGGTACTCCGCGATCCGCTGGATGACTCCGCCCTTCCCGGCCGCGTCCCGGCCCTCGAACACGACCACCAGCCGGGCGCCGCTGGTGCGCACCCACTCCTGCATCTGCACCAGCTCGCCCTGCAGGCGCAGCAGTTCCTTCTCGTAGATCTTGCGTGGGAGCTTCTCCATCCCGGCATCCTCGCCGGACGGTGGGCGCTCGGCCAGCGCTGGCAACCGGTCGGGGCAGCGCGCACCGGTGTCCGGCCGCGCCGGTGGTGCCGCTCGCGCCGACCGACCTCGGTCAGCCGCTCGCCCGGTCGATCTCCGCGGAGATCGACCGGGCCAGGTCGACGTCCAGCGCGGTGATCCCGCCCCTGGAGTGCGTCGAGCAGCGGAAGGTCAGCGTCCGCCAGCGGATGTCGATGTCGGGGTGGTGGTCGCGGTCCTCGGCGGTCGCCGCGACCAGGGCCACGACCGAGATCGCGGTCGGGAACGAGGGCAGCTCCGCGGTGCGCACCAGGGCGTCGCCGTCGCGCTCCCACCCGGGCAGCGACTCCAGCGCGTCGGCGACAGCGGCATCGTCCAGCAGATCGGCCATGGCCCGCATCCTGCCCTTCCCCGGGCTCCGCGGGTTCAGGAAGGCCACCTTCCTGCCCTCTGCGTTCCGGAAGGTGGCCTTCCTGAACTCCGGGGGTGAGGGATTCAGGAGGTGGGGGGTGTGGGCCAGCGGACCTCGAAGCGGGCGCCGCCACCCTCCCGGGCGCCGACCGTGACCGAGCCGCCCCGGCCCTGCACCAGCGCCGCCACCAGCGGCAGCCCCAGCCCGGCGCCGCCGCCGGCCTCCGGGTTGAGCCGCACGAACCGGTCGAAGATCCGCACCCGGTCGGGCTCCGGGACGCCCGGGCCGTCGTCCTCGACGACCAGCCGGGTCCACCGCCCGCCCGGCAGCACCGCGATCCGGACCAGCGAGCAGGCGTGCCGGCGGGCGTTGCCGACCAGGTTGTCCAGCACCAGCGCCACCTCCGACGGGCTGGCCATGGCCGCGGCCGGGGTGGGGGCGACCAGCTCCAGCGCCGGCCCCGCCGTCCCGGCCCGGGCCATCGCCCCGCTGGCCGCCACGACCACGTCGACCGGTTCCGCGGGCGGGCGCTGCCCGGCGTCCGCGCGGGCCAGCGCCAGCAGGTCCGAGAGCAGGGTGGTCAGCCGGGCGGCCTCGTCCGCGATCGCCTGCAGCGTCTCCCCGGCCAGCCCCGGTTCGGGGTGCGCCACCGCGACCTCGGCCTGGGCGCGGATCGCCGCCACCGGGGAGCGCAGTTCGTGCGCGGCGTCGCCGGTGAACCGCTCCAGCCGGGCGACCGCGTCGTCGCGGCGGGCCAGCAGCAGGTTGAACTCCTCGGCCAGGGTCCGCAGCTCGTCCTGCGGGACGGGCACCGGCAACCGCTCGCCCGCCGGCAGCGCCGCGGCCGACAACCGCATCCGGTCCACCGGGCGCAGCGCGGCCCGGGTCGCCGCCCACGCGGCCAGCGTCACCACCGCGGCCAGCACCAGCGCGGCCAGGATCATGCCGACCGCCGCGTGGGCCAGCAGCGTCCGGCTGCCGACCAGGTCGCCGCTGACCACCACCAGCCGCGTCGAGCCGTCCGGGGCCACCGCGGCCACCGCCAGCCAGCGGCGCAGCTCCCGGAACCCGCCGACGATCACCGGCTCGCCGGCGGCCAGCCGCCGCACCTCGCCGGGGCCCAGCGGCAGCCGCGGTCCGCCGTCGACCGGCACCCCGGCGGTGTCGACGACCCGGATCCCCGGCCCGCGCACCGCGGCCGCCGGCGCGCCGGCCACGAGCTGCCCGGCCGCGGCGTCGGCCTGTCCGCGCAGCTCGGTGTCGGCCGCGTTGACCAGGGCATCGGTCAGCACCAGCGCGCCCAGCCTGCTGAGCATCAGCAGCGCGGCCAGCGCCACCAGGCCGACCACCAGGGTGATCCGCAGCCGCAGGGTCCGCCCGGCCCACCAGCGGCGGACCCGGGTCACGGTTGCCGTTCGGGCGTGGCGACGATGTAGCCGTACCCGCGCACGGTGCGCAGCACGTGCCCGGCGCCGACGGCCTCGAGCTTGCGGCGCACGTAGCCCACGTAGACCTCGACGACGTTGCGGCTGACCGCCTGCTCGTCGCCCCACACCAGGCGCAGCAGGTCGTCCTTGGCGACCGCCGTGTCCGGCCGGCTGGCCAGCGCGTGCAGCAGCGCGAACTCCCGTGGCGACAGCTCGATCGAGTCGCCGCTCCAGCTCACCGCGCGGGCGACCGGGTCGACGATCAGCGGGCCCAGCCGGACGCGCTGGCCGGTGCGGCCCAGCGCGGCGTCGCGGCGGCGCAGCATCGCCCGCAGCTGCGCGACCAGCACCACGAACGCGAACGGCTTGACCAGGTAGCCGTCCGCGCCCAGGTCCAGCCCGTCGGCCTGGTCGAACTCGCCGTCCTTGGCCGAGACCAGCAGCACCGGGGTGTCCACGCCGGCCGCGCGCAGCTGCTCGAGCACCCGGTACCCGGACAGCCCGGGCAGGATGATGTCCAGCACGATCGCGTCGAACCCGCCGGTCAGTCCGGCGTCCAGGGCGGAGCGGCCGTCCGCGACCGCGACCACCTCCATGCCCTCGGCGGTCAGGCCGCGGGCGACCGCCGTCCGGATGCCCGGTTCGTCGTCGACCACCAGTACGCGTGCCATCGCCGCGGACGCTACCCACCCCGCCGTCCGCGCACCTCAGAACACTCTCAGGCCCGATGGGTCAAGCTGGCGGCATGACAGCAGGGGCCAGGACACCAGGACGGGGCGCGACCGGGCGCCGGGCTGCGGCGGGGGTCGCGGTGGCGGGCGCGGTGGGGCTCGGGCTGCTGGCGCTGCCGGGCGGCGCGGGCGCCGCCCCGGAGCTGCCCCCGGTCACCGCCGAGGAGCTGGTGGCCTCGGTCCTCAGCGCCGACCCCGGCGCGTTCGGCGGCACCGTCGAGCTGGACAACGCGCTCGGGCTGCCGGCGCTGCCCAACCTGCCGCAGGCCGCCGAGGGCTCCAGCCAGGCCCGGGTGTGGTCCGACGGCGAGGGCGCCGGTCGGGTCCAGCTGCCCACCGACTCCGGCGAGCGCACCCTGGTCACCGACGGCGAGACGTTCTGGGCGTGGAACTCCGAGGACGGCACGGTCACCACCGCCCCGGCCGGGGAGGAGGGTCCGCGTGCCGGGGAGGCCGCGGTCACCGACCCGACCGCGGCGGCCACCGAGGCGCTGTCCGGGCTGCGGGCCACCAGTGAGGTCCGGGTGGACGGCACCGCCGAGGTCGCCGGCCGGCCCGCCTACGACCTGGTGCTCACCCCGGCCGCCGCCGAGCGGACCCTGCTGCGCGAGGTCCGGCTGGCCGTGGACGCCGAGAAGCGGGTCCCGCTGCGGCTGACCGTGCTGGCCAACGGCTCCACCGAGCCGGCGCTGCAGCTCGGCTTCACCGACCTGGAGTTCGGTGCCCAGGACCCGGAGCTGTTCACCTTCACCCCGCCGCCCGGCGCCACGGTGCAGTCCGCGCCGGAGCACGACGGCGACCGGCCGCGGCCCGGGAGCATCCCGGAGGGCGCGCAGCCGACCGTCGTCGGCGACGGGTGGGACACCGTGATCCTGGCCGACGGGGTTCCCGGCGGCATGCTGGACGACCCCGAGGAGGACGGCCGCGGGATCGACGTGTCCGCGCTCGGCACCCCGGTCAGCGGACCGTGGGGCAGCGGCACCCTGATCAGCACCGCGGTCGCCGCGGCGATCATCACCGACGACGGCCGGGTGGCCGCGGGTGCGGTCCCCGAGCAGGTGCTCACCGAGGCCCTGTCCCGGTGAGGTACGCCCCCGGCCCGCGCGGGCGTCGTCGATGACGCACACCGCCGTCGACGACGATCCGACCCGGCCCGCTCCGGGCGCCGCCCCGCCGGCCGCGGAGGTCGCGGCCCGGGCGGTCGGACTGCGCAAGGTCTTCGGCTCCACGGTGGCCGTGGACGGCATCGACCTGGACGTCCCGGCCGGGTCGGTGCTGGGCATGCTCGGTCCGAACGGCTCGGGCAAGACCACGCTGATCCGGATGCTGCTCGGGCTGACCCGACCCACGTCGGGCACCGCCGAGCTGCTCGGCCACACCGTCGAGCCGGACGTGGGCCGGGCGCTGCCGCACGTCGGCGCGCTGGTCGAGGGGCCCGGGTTCCACCCGTTCCTGTCCGGGCGGGCCAACCTGGCCCGGCTGGCCGCGGCCGAGCCGCTGCTGTCCGGGCGCCCGACCGGGCCGGTCGTGGACGAGGCGCTGGAGCGGGTGGGGCTGTCCGGGGCGGCCGGGCGCCGCTACCGCGGTTACTCGCTGGGCATGAAGCAACGGCTGGGGCTGGCCGCGGCGCTGCTGCTGCCGCGCCGGCTGGTCGTGCTCGACGAGCCGACCAACGGCCTGGACCCGGCCGGCACCCGGGACGTCCGGCGGATCATCGGCGAGCTGCACGCCGCCGGGGCCACCGTCATCGTGTCCTCGCACCTGCTGGCCGAGGTGGAGGCGACCTGCACCCACGTGGCCGTGCTGCGGTCGGGCTCGCTGCTGGCCGCCGGTGAGCTGAGCACGCTGCTGGACACCGGCGGCAGCGGCCTGGCGATCACCACACCGGACGTGGAGCCGGCGTTGCGCGCGCTGCGCGAGGCCGGCGCGACGGCCTACCGCAGCGGCGACGGCGTCGTCGCCGGGGACGACGTCCCGGCGCCCGAGGTCGTCGCGCTGCTGGTGCGGGCCGGCGTCGCGGTGCACGAGGCCCGGCGCAGCCGCACGAACCTGGAGGACCTGTTCGCCCGGCTGACCGAGGAGCCGCAGTGACCACCGCAGCGACCGGCCCCACGCCCGCCTCCGCGCCGCTGGGCAGGTTGCTCGGGGCCGAGCTGACCTGGGTGCTGCGCCGCCCGCGCACCCTGGTGATGCTCGGCGTGCTGGGCGCGATCCCGGTGCTCATCGCGATCGGGGTGACCGTGGTCGCGGACGGCCGCCGCGGTCCCGGCCTGATCGGCGCGATCGCCGGCAACGGGCTGGTGCTGCCGGTCGCCTCGATCACCCTGGCGCTGGCCCTGCTGCTGCCGCTCGCGGTGACCACCGCCGCCGCCGACGCGATCGCCGGGGAGGCGTCCGCCGGCACGCTGCGCGGGCTGATGCTGGCGCCGGTCGGGCGGCTGCGGCTGGTGGTGATGAAGGCGTTCGGCGTGCTCGTGGTGGCCACCCTGGCCGTGCTGGTGATCGCCGCGGTCGGGGTGCTGGCCGCGCTGGTCGTGGTGGGCTCGGCCGACGGGCAGCTGGTCACGCTGTCCGGCACGACCGTCGGCATCGGCGAGGCGATCGGCCGGGTGCTGATCAGCGTGGTGTGGACGGTCGGGCAGCTGGCCGCGGTCGGCGCGATCGCGCTGGCCATCAGCTCGTGGACCGAGCACCCGCTGGTGGTGCTGGCGTCGGTGCTCGGCGGGCTGATCGTGTTCGGGGTGCTGACCGCGATCCCGGCCCTGGACTGGCTGCAGCCCTACCTGCTGACCAGCGGCTGGACCGCGGGCGCGGACGTCCTGCGCGACCCGCTGCCGCTCGGCGGCCTGATCGACAGCTCCCTCAAGGCGCTCTGCTACACCGCCATCGGCGTCGGCCTGACCACCCACCGCATGCTCCGCCGCGACGCCTGACCCGTCCACCCCGCCGGTCCGGAGTTCAGGAAGGCCACCTTCAGGTCCGCACAGGGCAGGAAGGTGGCCTTCCTGAACCGGGGGCCTGGGAGGATCGCGGGGTGACGTGGGTCGACGCCGATCGGCGGACGGTGGCCGGGTTGGTGCGCGACGCCACGGTGCTCGCCGCGGTGCTGGACGCGGCCGGGCACCGGTTGGTGCGGGCACCGCGGCGGTGGCTGTGCCCGGGTGACGAGGTGATCGTCGGGGTGCGGGTGCTGCCGGGCGTGCGGGTGCCGGTCCGGGTGGTCGTGCGGGCGGTCGGGCCGGCGGCGGTGGTGGTCGCGGCCCGGGGGCTGGTGCTCACCACCCGGCTCGTCCCGGACGGCACCGGCACCGCGATCCGCGACGAGGTGTCCGGCCGAGCGGGCCTGCTCGCCCGGCTCGCGCCCGGCCTGGTGGACGCCCGGACCCGAGGGCTGGTGGCCGCGGCCGAGGTGCTGGACGGGCGCCCGGTCGTGGTGGCGACCGCCCTGGTGCGCGACGGCGCGGTGCTGGCCGCGCAGCGGACCCGGCCGCCGGAGCTGGCCGGGCGCTGGGAACTGCCCGGCGGGCGGGTGGAGCCGGCCGAGGCGGAGGCCGACGCCGTGGTCCGGGAGTGCCGCGAGGAGCTGGGCTGCGCGGTCACCCCCACCGGGCGGGTCGGCACCGACCTGCTCATCGACGCCGGCGTGCTGCGGGTGCACGCCGCCGTCCCGGCCGCCGGACCCGAGCCCACCGCCCTGGAGCACGCCGCGCTGCGCTGGGTCCGCCCCGCCGAGCTGGACGCCGTGGACTGGATCGACGCCGACCGCGCCGTGCTGCCCGACCTGCGGGCCCTGCTCATGGCCCGGCCCGCGGCCACCGGCTGAGCCGCAGTTCCCGATCGCACAGCGGTGGGAACCGGCCGGGTCCGAGCACCGTCGATAGCGGTCATGCAGCCCGACACCACTCCCGGCCCCCGCCCCACACCCCCCGCACCGGCCGCGCCGGCCACCCCGACCGTGGATCCGGTCGATCCGGTCGAGCGGTCCGTGGCCGCGGTGCTCGCGCGCCAGGACGGCCTGATCACCCGGGAGCAGGCGGTCACCGCCGGTCTGCCCGCCACCGCCGTCGACGAGCGGGTGCGGCTGCGCCGCTGGCGACCCCTGCAACCGCGGGTGTACCTGGCCCGCGGCGATGCCGACGACCCGGCGACCCGGCTGCGGGCGGCGCTGCTCTGGGCCGGGCCGCGGGCGGTGTTGGCCGGGCCGGCGGCGGCGTGGTGGCACGGGCTGCTGGACCGGCCGCCGGCGGCCGCTTCGGTGATCCTCGCGGCGGGAGCCGGGCGCCGGGGCCGGGCCCGCGCCGGGGTTGCGGTGCACCGCCGCGACCTCGACCCGACCGATGTCACGGTGCTGGGCGGGATAGCGGTGACCGCGCTCCCGCTGACCGTGCTGGACGCGGCCGTCGCGCTCGGGGCCGGCGGTCCGGCCTTCCTCGACCGGGCGCTGCGCGAGCGGGTCCGGTTCCCCGCGGTGCTGGCCGCCCTGCGGCGGACGGGCGGGTCGCCCGGCGCGGCCCGGGCGGCCGCGCTGCTCGACGCGGCCGCCGACCGGTCCGCGGCGGCGACGGCCGACGCGATGGTCCGGCTGCTGCGCGGAGCCGGGGCCCGGCCGGAACCGGAGCGGCGCCCGATCGACCCCGCGCAGCGCGCGGCTACGCCGGCCGGGTCGGTCGAGCGGCCCGGGCCCGGGTCCGGAGCGATCGAGCTCCCGGACCGCCCGTTCGGCGCCCCGGCCCGGATCGCCCTGCCGGCCGCCCGGCTGCTGATCGAGCTCACCGGCTGGGCCCGGCCGGTCGACCCGGCCCGGCCCGCGCCGCCGCCCGGCCCGGACTGGACCGTCCTGCGCTACACCTGGCACGACCTCGTCGATCGGCCTGAGCTGGTGCTCACCGCGATCGCGGGTGCCGCGGCCCGCCGGGGAGCCCCGACGGTGATCTCCGCCACCTGCCGGGGGCATGCCGGCCACCTCGGGGAACAGGCAGGCTCCGCCCCGGGCTACCCTAAGACGTGAGCTCACCAGTATCCACCCTCGCGGCCCCCGCGAATCGATCCAGCGCGAACCGCAGGACCGGGGCGCAGCTCCGCAACGTCGCCATCGTCGCGCACGTCGACCACGGCAAGACCACGCTGGTCGACGCCATGCTGCGCGCCTCCGGCGCGTTCGGCGAGCGCGCCGCCGTGGTCGACCGGGTGATGGACTCCGGCGACCTGGAGCGGGAGAAGGGCATCACCATCCTGGCCAAGCACACCGCGATCGACTGGCACGGGATGACGGTCAACGTCGTCGACACCCCGGGCCACGCCGACTTCGGTGGCGAGGTCGAGCGCGGCCTGTCCATGGTCGACGGGGTGGTGCTGCTGGTCGACGCGAGCGAGGGCCCGCTGCCGCAGACCCGCTTCGTGCTGCGCAAGACGCTGGTCGCCGGCCTGCCGGTGGTGCTGGTGGTGAACAAGACCGACCGTCCCGACGCGCGCTGCGCCGAGGTCGTGGACGAGAGCCTCGAGATGCTGCTGGAGCTGGCCGACGAGCTGGAGCTCGACGAGACCACCACCTCCCGGCTGCTCGACCTGCCGGTGGTCTACGCCAGCGGCCGGGCCGGCCGCGCCTCCCGGGTCCGCCCGGCCGACGGCGAGCTCCCCGACGAGCCCGGCCTGGAGCCGCTGTTCGACGTCATCGCCGAGACCGTGCCGGCGCCGTCGGACGACCCGGACGCCCCGCTGCAGGCGCACGTCACCAACCTGGACGCGACCAGCTTCCTGGGCCGCATCGCGCTGTGCCGGATCCGGGCCGGGGTGATCCGCCGCGGCCAGCAGGTGGCCTGGTGCACCGCGGACGGCAAGACCACCCGGGTCAAGATCTCCGAGCTGCTCCGCACCGAGGCGCTGAGCCGGGTGTCCGCCGAGTGGGCCACCGCCGGTGACCTGGTCGCCGTGGCCGGCATCGCCGACGTCACCATCGGCGACACGCTGGCCGACCCGGAGAACCCGGTCGCGCTGCCGCGCATCCACGTCGACGAGCCGGCGATCTCGGTGACCATCGGGATCAACACCTCCCCGCTGGTCGGGCGCGACCCGCACCCGGGTACCAAGCTCACCGCCCGGCAGGTGAAGTCCCGCCTCGACGCCGAGCTGGTCGGCAACGTGTCGCTGCGGGTGCTGCCCACCGAGCGCCCGGACGCCTGGGAGGTGCAGGGGCGCGGTGAGCTGGCCCTGGCCATCCTGGTCGAGACCATGCGCCGGGAGGGCTTCGAGCTGACCGTCGGCAAGCCCGAGGTGGTCACCAAGATCATCGACGGCCGGGTGCACGAGCCGTTCGAGCAGCTGTCCTGCGACGTGCCCACCGAGCACCTCGGCGCGGTCACCCAGCTGGTCGCCGGGCGCAAGGGCGAACTGCAGCAGATGGTGCACGGGGCGACCCGGGTCCGGATGGACTACCGGGTGCCCAGCCGCGGCCTGATCGGCTTCCGCACCGAGTTCCTGACCGTCACCCGCGGCGCCGGCATCGCCAGCCACGTGCACGACGGGTACGGCCCGTGGCTCGGTGAGCTGCGGATGCGCCAGCGCGGGTCGCTGATCGCCGACCGCACCGGCCCGGTCACCGCATACGCCGTCGACCAGCTCGCCGACCGCGGGGTGCTGTTCATCGGCCCGGGCACCCAGGTCTACGCCGGCATGGTGATCGGCGAGTACACCCGCGGCGAGGACCTCGAGGTCAACATCGTGCGCGAGAAGAAGCTCACCAACATGCGCATGTCCACCAGCGACGAGCTGGTCAAGCTGACCCCGCCGACGGTGCTCAACCTGGAGCAGGCGCTGGAGTTCTGCGCGGCCGACGAGTGCGTGGAGATCACCCCGGAGTCGGTGCGGCTGCGCAAGGTGGTGCTCGACTCGCACGCCAGGGCGCGGGCCCGGTCCCGGGCGCGGACCGCGGGCTGAGCCCGTCCACCCGATCCGACCGGCTCCGCTCACGGGGGGTGGCGGCGGGCCGGGGGCCCGGTGCGAGGATGGCCGTCGCCCGCCGGCGCGCGCCCGGCGGCGTGCCTGGGGGGTCGAGGTGAGGCGCACGAGGGCCGCGCGTGCGGTGCTGCTGGCGGTGCTGCTGGCCGTGCTGACCGCCTGCGTCGACGCGCCGGTGTCGGCGCCCACCGACCCGGTGCCGACCCCGCAGCCCGAGCCGACCCGGCTGGTGGTGGGCGTCGGCGAGCTGCCGGGCGGTTTCAACCCGCACCTGCTGGCCCACCTCGGCCCGGTCACCACCGCGCTGGCCACGCTGGTGCTGCCGTCGGTGTTCCGGCCGGACGCCGGCGGGGTGATGCGGCTCGACGAGACCATCGCCACCAGCGCCGAGGTGGTGGCGGCCGAGCCGTTCACGGTGAGCTACGAGCTCAACCTGGAGGCCTCCTGGTCGGACAACGCGCCGATCGCCGCGGAGGACTTCGTCTACCTCTGGGAGCGGATGCGCGAGGAGCCCGGCGTCGCCGACGCCGCGGGCTACCGGCTGATCACCGATGTGCGCTCGCGGGCCGGTGGGAAGGCGGTGGACGTGGTGTTCGCCCACGCCTACCCGGCCTGGCCGGAGCTGTTCGCCGACCTGCTGCCGGCCCACCTGCTCAAGGACGCACCCGGCTCGTGGCTCGGCGCCACCACCGGCGGGCTGCCGGCGTCGGGCGGGCCGTTCCGGATCGGCACCCTGGACCGCGCCCGCGGCCTGGTCGAGCTGACCCGCAACGACCTGTACTGGGACACCCCGGCGGTGCTGGACACGCTGGTCCTGCAGCAGCTCGGGGATGTCGACCTGAGCGCCGGGCTGGCCTCCGGCGACGTCGACATCGCGCTGCCCGACGCCGACGCGGCGCTGCGCACCGCGCTCGGCGGGCTCCAACCCGCTCCGCGCACCCAGCTCGCACCGCAGCCGGTGGTCGTCCAGCTCGGCATGCGCAGCGACGGCGGCCCGCTCGCCGACCCCCGGGCCCGGCAGGGCCTCGGCGCGCTGATCGACCGGGAGGCGGTCCGGGCCGGGGTGTCCTCGGACGCGCTGGCCGCGGACGCGTTCGGCCTGGCCCCGTCCGAACCCGGCTACCAGCCCACCGCCCCGCAGGGCGCCCCGGCCCGCCCGGACCCGGTCGCGGCCGGACAGTTGCTCGCCCAGGCCGGGTGGAGTCGGGACCTGACCACCGGTCGCTGGGCGGTCGCCGGAGCGCCGGTCCGGCTGGTGCTGGGCGCGGCCGCCGAGCGGCCCGACGACCTCACGGTCGCCCGCCTGGTCGCCGAGCAGCTCGACACCGCCGGCATCGACGTCGAGATCGTCGTCCCGCCCGCGGTGGCCCTGTTCGGGCAGGAGGCCGTTCCGGCCATCCCGCCGAGCGCCACCCCGGCCCCCACCCCGGCCCCCACGGCGCCGCCCGACGGCGCGTCCGGGCCCACCTCGGCCACGGCCGCGGCGCCGTCCAGCAGCCGCGCGACCGCCCCCACCACCGCCCCCACGACCGCCCCCACGACGTCCCCGACGACGTCGGCCCCGGCCGGCCCGCCGGGTACCGTCGAACCCGACCTGCTCGTGCTGCCCCGCACCACCGGCGGCGACCCGGGCACGGAGCTCGCCTCGGACTACGGCTGCCCCGAGCCGGACGCGCTGGTGCCGGTGCCGCCGCGGACCCCCACCGGGTTCTGCTTCGCGGCGCTGCAGCCGGCGCTCGACGAGCTGGTCTCGCCCAGCCCGCGGGCCGACGCCGCGGTCGGCGTGGAGCGCGTGCTGTGGCAGCAGCTGCCGGCGTTGCCGCTGTTCCAACCGGTCACGCTGGTGCTGAGCACGTCGGACGCGGACGCTGCGACGGGCGTCGGACCGGGGCCGCTGCTCACCGGGCCGGTGACCGGTGCTCCGTCCTGGCGCGTGCCGAACGGGTGACGGCCCCGGCCCGGGCTTGCGCAGTTACCGACAGGTAGCCCTATCGTGGCCGAGTCGTTCGCAGGCGGTCACCCTTTGGTCACGATCGAGGGGTCGCCGGTGACGGGTACCGCAACCGGTTTCTACGGTGCGGTGGTTCGGGGATGCCCGGCCGTCGACATGGACGGCGTCCCCTGTGGTCGGGCGTCCGACCAGGACACCCAGCAGAGAGAGGTCGGAAGTCGATGAGGAGAACAAGAGCGGCGTCTCTTGTCGCGGCAGCCGCGGCCGCGGCGCTGTTGCTCGGCGCCTGTGGCGGCGGCGGTGGTACCACCGGCGGCGAGGCCGGCGGCGGCGAGGGTGCCGGCTCGGGGGTGTCCACCGGCCTCTTCGAGGGCTGCTCGGACCCGAACACCTGCAACGCGGTCCCGGTCGACCAGCTGAAGCAGGGCGGCCAGGTCACCATGGCCATCGAGAAGAACATCGACAACTGGAACCTGAACTCCTCCGAGGGCAACGTCTTCGAGACCGGGCTGGCGCTCAAGCCGCTGCTGCCCTACGCCTTCATCACCACCCCCGACCTGGAGTCGACGCTCAACCCCGACTTCGTCACCTCGGCCGAGGTGAC
>DASQMQ010000012.1:0-11480 GCA_035645455.1 Pseudonocardia sp. | reverse complement strand
CGCACGGCGCGCTGCCGCTGCGTCGGGAGGACCTCTCCGCGCTGCCCGCGCCAGAACGGGACCGGGCCCTCGACGAAGCCCTGCGGGCCGAGGCGGCGCGCCCCTTCGACCTCGCGAGCGGCCCGTTGATCCGCGCACTGCTGGTCCGGCGCAGCGGCGCCGAGCACGTGCTCGTGCTCAGCCAGCACCACATCGTCACCGACGGCTGGTCGATCCGGCTGCTGGTCGACGAGCTCGCCGGGCACTACGCCGCCGCCCGGAGCGGCGAGGTGAACGACCTTCCCGACCTGCCCGTCCAGTACCCGGACTACGCGCGGTGGCACCGCGATCGGGTGTCGAGCCCGGCCGTGCAGGACCAGCTGGGCTACTGGCAGCGCCAGCTCGCCGACCTGACGCCCCTGGACCTGCCCACCGACCGGCCGCGGCCCCCGGTACGACGCTCCGCAGGCGCGGTGCACCGCCGCGAACTCCCCGGCGAGCTCGTGTCCCGGCTGGCGGCACTGGGCCGGGCCCACGGCGTCACCCCCTTCACGGTGCTGACGGCCGCCGTGCAGGTGCTGCTGTCGCGCTACTCCGGTCAGCGGGACATCGCGCTCGGCACGGTCACCTCCGGCCGCAACCGCACCGAGCTGGAGGACCTCGCCGGGTTCTTCGTCAACACGCTGGTCCTGCGCTCCGACGTCGATCCGGGACAGCCCTTCGGCGCTTTCCTGGCCGGGGTCGGGGAGACCGTGCTGGAGGCGTTCGCGCACGACGAGGTCCCGTTCGACCAGCTCGTCGAGGTGCTCGCGCCGGTCCGGGACCCGAGCCGGACGCCGCTGATCCAGGTCGTCGCCGTCCTGCAGAACTCGATGGTCCGCCCCCGCACGGTGGCGGGCCTGCGGATCGCCGAGCACGACCTGCCGCGCCTGTCCGCGCGGTTCGACCTGATCGTCGAGTTCTGGCCGTGCGGCGACTCGCTCTCGGCGGTGTTCGAGTACAGCACCGAGCTGTTCGACGCGGCGACGATCGAGCGCCTGGCCGGGCACCTGGAGGTGCTGCTGGCGGGGGTGGTGGCGGCACCGGAGCGCCCGGTCGGCGAGTTGTCGCTGCTGGACGAGCCCGAGCGGCGGCGAGTGGTGCGGGAGTGGAACGCCACCGCGCGGCCGGTCCCGGTCGACACCGTGCCGGCCGTGTTCGCCGAGCAGGCGCGCCGCGCTCCGCGGGCGACGGCCGTGGTGTGCGGGGCCGACGAGCTGACCTACGCCCAGCTGCAGGCGCGGGCGAACGCACTGGCCCACCGACTGGTACGCCGGGGCGTCCGGCCCGAGGACCGGGTCGGGGTGCTGATGGAGCGCTCGGCCGACCTGGTGGTGGCCGAACTGGCCGTCCTCGTCGCGGGCGGGGCGTACGTGCCGCTGGACGTGCGGGCCCCCACGGAACGGATGCGGGCCCTGCTGGGCGCGACCGGGGCCCGCGTCGTGCTGACCGACCGGACGTGGCAGGGCGTCGCCGAGGAGATCGGTCAGGAGCCGCTCCTGGTGGCCGACCTGGCGGGGGCCGACGCGGGGCCGGTCGCGGCGCCCGTCGTACCCCTTGATCCGGCCAACCTCGCCTTCGTGTTGTTCACCTCGGGATCGACCGGGACGCCGAAGGGGGTCGCCCTGCTCCACCGCGATGTCGTGGCGTTCGCCCACGACCAGCGGTTCGGCAACGGGGCGCACGCGCGGGTGCTGCTGCATTCGCCGTCGGCGTTCGACGCGTCGACCTACGAGCTGTGGGTGCCGCTGCTGACCGGCGGGCAGGTGGTCGTGGCACCACCCGGGGACGTGGACGCGCCCGCGCTGCGCGCGCTCGTCGCCCGGCACCGGTTGACGGCGGTGTTCCTGACCTCGGGACTGTTCCGGGTGGTGGCCCAGGACGACCCGGGGTGCCTCACCGGGGTGGCGGAGCTGTGGACCGGCGGGGACGTCGTGCCGGCGGCGGCGATCCGGCGGGTGCTGCAGGCCTGCCCCGGCGTGGTGGTCGTCGACGCGTACGGCCCGACCGAAGCCACGACGATGAGCACCGCACGCGGCATGTCGGCGGTGGAGCAGGTACCCGACGTGGTGCCGATCGGCCGGCCACTGGACAACACGCAGGTCTACGTGCTCGACGCCGGCCTGCGCCCGGTGCCGGTCGGCGTGCCCGGAGAGCTCCACATCGCCGGAGCCGGACTGGCCCGGGGATACCTCGACCGGCCGGGGCTCACCGCACAGCGGTTCCTGGCGTGCCCGTTCGGGGCAGGCGGCGGGCGGATGTACCGGACCGGGGACGTCGTGCGGTGGACCCCGGCGGGGGAGCTGGAGTTCCTCGGCCGGGCCGACGACCAGGTCAAGATCCGCGGGTTCCGGATCGAGCTCGGCGAGATCGAGGCCGCGCTGCTGGAGCACGGCGACCTCGCCGAGGCGGTCGTGGTCGTCCGGCAGGACGAGCCGGGGCGCAAGCGGCTGGTGGCCTACGTCGTGGCGGCCCCGGGCAGCACGGCGGACCCGGCCGCGCTGCGCGCCCACCTCGCCCGGGCCCTGCCCGACTACATGGTGCCGACGGCGTTCCTCGCGCTCGACCGCCTCCCGCTGGGCCCCACCGGCAAGCTCGACCGCCGCGCCCTGCCCGACCCGGCGGTCGACCCCGCGGTCGATCCGGGGGCCGACGCCGGCCACGTCGAGCCGCGCACGGACCGGGAGCGGACCCTCGCCCGGATCTGGGCCGACGTGCTGGGCGTCGAGCGGGTGGGCGTCGAGGACAACTTCTTCGAGCTGAGCGGCGACTCGATCCTCAGCATCCAGGTGGTGTCCCGGGCCCGGCAGGCCGGTCTGCCGCTGTCCTCCCAGGACATCTTCCGGCACCAGACGGTGGCCTCGCTGGTCACGGCCCTCGCCGAGCCGGCTCCGGCGCCCGCCGCGGACCCGCGGTCCGGACCCGCCCCGCTGGTCCCGATCCAGCAGTGGTTCTTCGACCACCACCCGCAGCACCCCGAGCACTTCCACCAGTGGGTCCTGGCGGAGCTCAGCACGCCGCTGGACGAGGCGGCACTGCGCTCCGCGCTCGCCGCCGTCGTCGAGCACCACGAGGCACTGCGCACGAGGTTCGACCGGGCCGACGGGCCGGGGTCGGACGGGCAGTGGCAGCAGGACGCCGCACCGGGAGGGCCGGGGTTCGTGCTGCACCGGCGCGACCTGTCCGGCCTGGACGCCCCCGAGCAGGACGCCGTGATCGCGCAGAGCTCCGACGTCCACGCCGACCTCGACCTGAACGCCGGCCCGCTGCTGGCGGCGGTCCTGTTCGACCGCGGCGGCGACGAGCGCCCGCTGCTCCTCGTGGCCGTGCACCACCTGGTCGTCGACGGCGTGTCCTGGCGGATCCTGATCGAGGACCTCGGCGTCGCCTACGGCCGGCTGGTCCGCGGCGAGCACCCCGACCTGGGCCCCCGCACGACGCCGTACCGGGAATGGGCGCGGCGGTTGGCCGCGCACGCCGCGGCGGGCGGGTTCGACGACGAGCTCGACCACTGGGCAGGCGTCGCCGGCGCCGGGACCCCGGCGCTGCCCGTGGACGACGGGGTTGCCGGGAGTGGCGGCCCCGACACCGTCGCCTCGGCGCGTTCGGTCACCGTCGCGCTCGATCCGCGGGAGACTGCCGCGCTGCTGCAGGAGGTGCCGGCCGCCTACCGCACGCAGGTCAACGACGTGCTGCTCGCCGCGCTGGGCCGCGTGCTGGCCCGGTGGACCGGCCGGGGCCGGGTGCTCGTGGACCTGGAGGGCCACGGCCGCGAGGAGATCCTCGACGGGATCGACCTCTCGCGCACCGTCGGCTGGTTCACCACCCTCTTCCCGGTCGCGCTCGACGTGCCCGAGGACCCCGACTGGGGCAGCACGCTGAAGTCGGTCAAGGAGCAGCTGCGCGCCGTGCCCCGCCGTGGCGTCGGCTACGGCGCCCTGCGCCACCGCCCCGCGGCATCCGGCCTGCCGACGGCGGACACCCCCGGTATCAGCGTCAACTACCTCGGCCAGTTCGACGGCTCCACCACGGGGAACGAGCTGTGCCACGCGATGCGCGGCGGGGTGGAGCTGGACAGCAGCCCCGCCGCCCCCAGGACGCACGCCCTGGAGGTGGTGGGCCTGGTCGAGCGCGAACGGCTCCGGCTCACCTGGACCTACTCCACCCACCTGCACCGCGAGCAGACCGTCCAGCAGCTGGCCGAGGACCTGCTGGCGGCGCTGCGCGAGATCATCGAGCACTGCGCGCGGCCGGAGTCGGGCGGTCGGACTCCCTCGGACTTCCCGCTGGCCGCCCTCGACCAGGCCGGGGTCGACCGGGTGGTGGGGTCGGGGCGGTCGGTGGTCGACGTCTACCCGCTCACCCCGATGCAGGCGGGCATGGTGTTCCACGGTCTCTCGCAGGGCGCGCAGGGCGTGTACTTCCAGCAGCTCGCGTTCGTGCTCGACGGGGTCCCCGACCCGGCCACCCTCGGACGGGCCTGGCAGCACGTGGTCGATCGCACCCCCGCGCTGCGCAGCTGCGTGATCTGGGAGGACGTGCCCGAGGCGGTGCAGGTGGTGCAGCGCGCGGTGACCATCCCGGTGCGCCACCTGGACTGGCGGGCGCTGTCCGGGCCCGCGCGGCGGGCGGAGCTGCGCCGCTGCCTGGCCGCCGACCGGGACGCGGGGCTCGACCTGGCGGTCGCACCGCTGACGCGCGTGCTGCTGGCCCGGTCGTCCGACACCGAGGTGCAGGTGGTGTGGACCTTCCACCACGTGCTGCTCGACGGGTGGAGCGTCTTCGAGGTGCTGTCCGACGTGTTCGCCAGCCACGCCGCCCTGCTCCGCGGGAGGCGGTCGACCGCGCCGAGCAGACCCCCGTTCCGCCGGTACGTCGAGTGGCTCCAGGCTCAGGACGACCGCCCGGCCGAGGAGTACTGGCGGCGCGTGCTGGCCGGCCTGTCGCACCCGACGCCGCTCCCGGCCGACCGGCCCGCGCCGGCGCAGCACGGCACCCGCACGGCCCGGCGACTCGCGTTCGAGCTGGGGGAGGAGCGCTCGACCCGCCTGCGCCGGTTCGCCCAGCAGCACGGGCTGACGATGAACACGATCGTCCAAGGAGCGTGGGCGCTGCTGCTCTCCCGGCACAGCGGCCAGCGCGAGGTCTGCTTCGGGGCCACCGTCTCCGGCCGACCCGCCGACCTGCCGGGGATGGACGCGATCATCGGCATCTTCATCAACACCCTGCCGGTGCGGGTCGACGTGCCCGACGACGCCCCCGTGACCGACTGGCTGCGCGCGGTGCAGGCGGCGCAGGCCGAGGCCCGCGCCTTCGAGCACGTGCCGCTGACCCGGCTGCACGCGTGGAGCGCGATGCCGCCGGGGGTGAACCTCTTCGATTCCCTCGTGGTGTTCGAGAACTACCCCGTCGCCGACGAGACGGCCCAGCGCCACGGGCTGCGGCTGCGCGACCTCGACGCCGTCGAGACCACCAACTACCCGCTCAGCGTCGTGGTCACCCCGGGCGAGACGCTCCGGGTCGAGCTGGGCTACGACCTCGACCTGTTCGACCCGCCCACGGCGGCGCGGCTCGCCGGGCACCTGGAGACGCTCCTCGCGGGCATCGCCGCCGCGGCGGACCGGACGCTGGGGGAGCTGCCGATGCTGACCGCGGTCGAGCAGCGGCAGCTGGCGGAGTGGAACGCGACCGACCGCGCCGAGGCGGCGGGAGCCCCGCCGTCGGGGGCACTGGGGTCGGGGGCACTGGGGTCGGGAGCACTGGGGGACCTGTTCACCGAGCAGGTGCGCCGCACCCCCGATGCCGTGGCGGTGGCGGCCGAGGACGTCTCGCTGAGCTACGCCGAGCTGGGCGCGCGGGCCAACCGGCTCGCGCACCGCCTGCTCCGCCTCGGCGTCACCGCGGAGTGCCCGGTCGGCGTGCTGATGGAGCGCTCGGTCGACATCGTGGTGGCCGAACTGGCCGTGGTGCTGGCGGGCGGCGCGTACGTGCCCGTGGACGTGCGGGCTCCGGCCGAGCGGATGCGGCGGGTGCTGCGGGAGGCCGGGGCGACGGTGCTGCTGACCGACGCCGGGTGGGCGAGCAGGACCGAGGCCGTCGTCGACGGACCGGTGGTCGTGGTCGACGCGGACCCGTCGCTGCGGGCGGAGCCGGCGGCCCGGCCAGCTGTGCCCGTCCACCCCGACGCGCTGGCCTACGTGATGTACACCTCGGGCTCGACCGGGGTCCCCAAGGGCGTCGCCGTGCGGCACCGGGACGTGGCGGCGCTGGCCTTCGACCGGCGGTTCGGCAGCGGGGCGCACGAGCGGGTGCTGCTGCACTCGCCGCCCGCCTTCGACGCCTCGACCTACGAGCTGTGGGCGCCGCTGCTCACCGGCGGGCAGGTGGTGGTGGCCCCGCCGGGGGACGTGGACGGCGACGTCCTGCGCCGGATGATCAGCGGGCACGGCGTGACCGGGCTGTGGCTGACCGCGGGGCTGTTCCGGGTCCTGGCCCAGGACACCCCGGGGTGCCTGGCGGGCCTGCGCGAGGTGTGGACCGGTGGCGACGTGGTCCCCGCCGCGGCGGTGCGCCGGGTGCTCGCGGCGTGCCCGGGGCTGGTGGTGGTGGACGGCTACGGGCCGACCGAGACGACCACGTTCGCCACGTCGTACCGGATGGCCGACGCCGAGTCGGTACCGCAGGTCGTGCCCATCGGTCGCCCGCTGGACGGCGTGCGGGTGCACGTGCTCGACACCGCCCTGCGGCCGGTGCCGGTCGGCGTACCCGGCGAGCTCCACATCGCCGGGGCCGGGCTGGCCCGGGGGTACCTGCACCAGGCCGGGCAGACCGCGCAGCGGTTCGTGGCCGACCCCTTCGGCGCGCCCGGTGACCGGATGTACCGCACCGGGGACGTGGTCCGCCGCACCCCCGACGGCGAGCTCGACTTCGTCGGCCGGGTCGACGACCAGGTCAAGATCCGCGGGTTCCGCATCGAGCTGGGCGAGGTGGAGGCCGCGCTCGTCGGGCAGGCGGGGGTGGCGCAGGCCGTGGCCGTCGTCCGGCAGGAGGACGGCCGCAAACGACTCGTCGCCTACGTCGTGCCCACGCCGGACCAGGCCCCTCCCGGGGAGGCCGCGCTGGCCGCTGCCCTGGCCACGGTGCTGCCGGACTACATGGTGCCCTCGGCGTTCCAGGTGCTCGACGCGCTGCCGCTGAGCGGCAACGGCAAGGTCGATCGGGCCGCGTTGCCGGCGCCGGACCGGGACCCGGTCCGGGCGACCGGCCACGTCGCACCGCGCAGCGACGCCGAATGGATCCTGGCCGAGATCTGGGCCGAGGTGCTCGGGACGCCGCGGGTCGGCGTGCAGGACAACTTCTTCGAGCTCGGCGGCGACTCGATCCTGAGCATCCAGGTGGTGTCGCGGGCCCGCCGCCACGGCTGGCAGCTCACCCCGCGGGACCTGTTCGCCCACCCGACCGTGGCCGCGCTGGCCGGGATGGCCACGGCGACCGCACCGGAGCCCGCCGCCCAGGGGCCGGTCACCGGTGCGGTGCCGCTGACCCCGATCCAGCGGTGGTTCTTCGACACGCACCCGGTGGCCCCGGAGCACTTCGACCAGTCCGTCCAGCTGGAGCTGGCCGCCACGGTGGACGAGCCTGCGCTGCGGCGCGCACTCGACGCGCTGCTGGTGCAGCACGACGCCCTGCGGCTGCGGTTCACCCGCGTCGAGGACCGGTGGCGACAGCAGGGCGCGCCCGTCGAACCGGTCGAGGTGCTGCAGCGCCGTGATCTGTCCCGGCTGGCCGTGGACGCGCAGCAGGCCGCGGTGTCGGAGATCGCCGACGCCGTGCACGCCGGTTTCGACCTGGCCGCCGGGCCGCTGCTCGCGGCGGTGCTGGTCGACCTCGGACCCGATCGGGCGCCGCTGCTGCTGGTCGCCGTGCACCACCTGGCCGTCGACGGCGTGTCCTGGCGCATCCTGCTCGAGGACCTGGAGACCGCGTACCGGCAGGCCTGCGAGGGCGAGCCGATCGACCTCGGGCCCAAGTCCACCTCGTTCCGCGACTGGGCCCGCCGGCTCACCGAGCACGCCGCCGGCGGTGGCTTCGCCGACGAGCTCGCGCACTGGGCCGGCGTGGCGCGGGAGGCGAACCCGGCACTGCCGCTCGACGGGACCGGCACCGGCACCGCGCCGGGTGCGGTCTCGGTCGAGCTGGACCCGGCGGCCACGAGGGCACTGCTGCACGACGTGCCCGGGACCTACCGGACCCAGGTCAACGACGTCCTGCTCAGCGCGCTGGCGCCGGTGCTGAGCCGGTGGACCGGACACGACCGCGTGCTGCTCGACCTGGAGGGGCACGGCCGGGAGGAGATCCTCGGCGACGTCGACCTCTCGCGCACGGTCGGCTGGTTCACCAGCATGTTCCCGGTCGCGCTCGAGGTGCCCCGGCAGGGCGACCCGGGCACGGTCCTGAAGGCGGTCAAGGAACAGCTGCGGGCCGTGCCCCGGCGCGGGCTGGGGTACGGGGTCCTGCGCTACCTCGTCGAGCCCGGCCCGCTGGTCGAGCCGATCAGCCCGCAGGTGAGCTTCAACTACCTCGGCCGGTTCGACTGGTCCGCGGGGGGCGACGGGCTGGTCCGCGGGGTGCGCGACGGGCTGCAGTCCGCCGCCGCCGAGTCGGGGCAGACCCATCTGCTGGACGTGGTGGCCGTGGTCGATCACGACCGGCTCCGGTTCACCTGGTACCACCGCGGCGGGAGGGACGACGCGGCCACGGTCCGCCGCCTGGCCGAGCAGACCGTCGGCAACCTCCGCGAGATCGTCGAGCACTGCGCGCAGCCGGGTGCCGGCGGGCGCACCCCGTCGGACTTCCCGCTGGCGCAGCTGGACCAGGCCACCGTGGACCGGCTGGCCGGGGACGGCCGCTCGGTCGAGGACATCTACCCGGTGACGCCGATGCAGGCCGGGATGGTCTTCCACGGGCTGTCCGACGGTGGGCAGGACGTCGAGGCCCCCTACTTCGAGCAGGTCAGCTTCGTCCTGGACGGGGTCGACGACCCCGGCGTGCTCGCCGCCGCCTGGCAGCAGGTGGTCGACCGCACACCCGTCCTGCGCAGCAGGATGGTGTGGCAGCAGGTGCCGGTGCCGCTGCAGGTGGTGCACCGGGACCTCGCGCTGCCGGTCCGGCGGCTCGACTGGTCCCGGCTCGACGACTCCCGCCGCGCCGCCGAGCTGGGCCGGTTGCTCGCCGCGGACCGCGCGGAGGGCCTGGACCTGGCGCGGGCCCCGCTGATGCGGGTGGCCCTGGCCCGGCTGCCCGAGCGGGCCGTGCAGGTGGTGTGGACCTTCCACCACGTGCTGCTCGACGGGTGGAGCGTCTTCCAGGTCCTGTCCGACGTCTTCGCCTGCCACGCCGCGCTCGCCCGCGGGCGGGCGGCCGAGCTGCCCGCCCGGCGCCCGTTCCGCGACTACCTGCAGTGGCTCGCCAGCCGGGACCGGCCGGAGGCCCAGGAGTTCTGGGCCGGGGTGCTGGCCGGGTTCACCGCGCCGACCCCGCTGCCCTACGACCGGGCCCGGCCGGAGCACCACGTTCCGCGCTCCGCGCAGTGGCTGACCGTGCAGTGGGGAGCGGGCGAGTTCGACCGGCTGCGCGCGGTCGCCCAGCGCAACGAGCTGACGGTGAACACCGTCCTGCAGGGGGCGTGGGCGCTGCTGCTGTCCCGCTACGCCGGCACGCAGGACGTGTGCTTCGGCGCCACGGTGTCCGGGCGGCCCGCCGACCTGCCCGGCGTCGACGAGATCACCGGCATCTTCATCAACACCCTGCCGGTGCGGGTCGAGGTGGACGACTCCGCGGGCGCGGCGCGGTGGCTGCGGGACCTGCAGGCCGCACAGGCAGAGGCGCGCCGGTTCGACTTCGTGCCGCTGGCCGAGCTGCAGGCCGCGGGCTCGGCGGGGTCGGGGACCGGGCTGTTCGACAGCATCGTGGTGTTCGAGAACTACCCGATCGACGACGACGCGGCGCAGCCGCACGGGCTGCGGCTGCGCGACCTGCACGCGGTCGAGTCGACGAACTACCCGCTCAGCGTCGTGGCCTCGCCCGGCACCGGGCTCTCGATCGACCTCGGCTACGACCCGGCCCTGTTCGACGCGGCCACGATCGACCGGATCGGCGGGCACCTGCTGCGGGTGCTCGACGCCATCGCCGCCGATCCCGCGGTCCCGGTCGGCCGGATCGACATCCTGACCGGTGCCGAGCGGGAGCTGGTGCTCGCCGGGCCGGCCACCGGTGACGACGCGGCGGACGCCACGGTCCCGGCCGTGTTCGGTGAGCAGGTCAGGACGACCCCGGACGCGACCGCGGTGGTCTGCGGGGAGGAGACGCTGACCTACGCCGCACTGGACGCCGCGGCCGACCGGCTCGCCGGGCGGCTGCTCGGGCTCGGCGTCCGGGCCGAGGACCGGGTCGGCGTGCTCGTCGAGCGCTCCCCGCAGATGGTCGTCGCGGTGCTCGCCATCACCAAGGCGGGCGCGGCGTACCTCCCGCTGGACCAGCGGGCGCCGGCCGGGCGCCTGCGCCGGGTGCTGGCCGAGTCCGGAGCCGACGTGCTGCTGACCGACCACGCCTGGGAACCGGTCGCCCGGCAGGTGCACGACGGGCAGCTCCTCGTGGTGACCGCCGACGCCGGGACCGATCCCGGCGTGAACGCCGGGCGGGCCGAGCGGCCTGTGCACCCCGAACAGCCGGCGTACGTGGAGTTCACCTCCGGGTCGACCGGGGTGCCCAAGGGCGTGGTGGTGCGCCACCGCGATGTCGTGGCGCTGGCGGCGGATCGGCGGTTCGCCGGAGGGGCGCACGAGCGGGTGCTGCTGCATTCGCCGTTGGCGTTCGACGCCTCGACCTACGAGTTGTGGGTGCCGTTGCTGTCGGGCGGTCGGGTCGTGGTGCCCCCGGGAGATGTGGATGCCGACGTCCTGCGGCGGGTGATCGCCGATCACGGGGTGACGGCGGTGTGGTTGACCGCTGGGGTGTTCCGGGTGTTGGCGCAGGACGATCCGGGGTGTTTCGCGGGTCTGCGCGAGGTGTGGACCGGTGGGGATGTGGTGCCGGCGGCGGCGGTGCGGCGGGTGCTGGCGGGGTGTCCCGGTGTGGTGGTCGTGGATGGGTACGGGCCGACCGAGACCACGACGTTCGCGACGTCGTTCCCGATGGCGGATGCGGCCGGGGTGCCGGAGGTGGTGCCGATCGGGGCGCCGCTGGACGGGATGGGCGCCTATGTGCTGGACGGTGCTCTGCGGCCGGTGCCGGTGGGTGTGGTGGGGGAGTTGTTCCTGGCTGGTGCGGGGGTGGCGCGGGGGTATCTGGGGCGGCCGGGGCTGACGGCGCAGCGGTTCGTGGCGGATCCGTTCGGTGGTGGCGGTGGGCGGATGTATCGGACCGGGGACGTGGTGCGGTGGCGCGCGGACGGGGTGCTGGAG
>DASQMQ010000011.1:0-4651 GCA_035645455.1 Pseudonocardia sp. | reverse complement strand
GGGCCCCGGCCGCGTAGTCACTGATCCGCACGAGCACCGCACCATTCTCCCCCGTCGATCGCCGGTGCGGCTGGTCATGGGACTGCTGATCGACCTCACCGGCGGGTACCCGGCCGCGTTCGGGGTGCTGCTGGCCGCCGTGGTGGCGCGGGGGTCCACGGTGGCCCGGATCGGCGACCGCGGCTGATCCGCCGGCCTCAGGTGGACGTCGGCGGGGCGGGCACGACGGCGGTGGGGACGTCGCGGTCCAGGTCGAGGCGGAACCGCCGGGGGTCGGCGTCCCCGGCCTCGTCGCGCAGCACCAGCTCGGTCCTGCGGTGCTCCAGCTCGTAGTGCTTGGTGGCGTAGAACAGCGCCGTCAGCTCGTCCACGCCGGTGGCCGACGCCGGGGTGCCCGTCCGGCCCTTCCGCCAGGGCAGGCGGCTGCGGGCCGTCGCCCAGAGCCCGAACCGCTCGACCGCGGCCAGCACCACGAGCAGGCACGCCAGCCCGGGCAGCGACATCGCGAAGACCCAGCCCACGGGCCGAGGGTAGCGGCCGCTCAGCCGGCCACGCGGTCGATCTCGGCGAGGATCCCGGTGCGGACCTCGGCCGGCGCGAACGCGGCCCGCGCCCCGGTCCGGGCGATGTCGGCCAGCTCGGCCCGGCCCAGCCCGAAGGCGGTGTGGCAGAGCAGGTACTCGGCGTTCAGGTCGGTGTCGAACATGCCGGGGTCGTCGGTGGCCAGGGTGACCGGCACCCCGGCGGCCAGCAGCGCGGGCAACGGGTGCGCGGCCGTGTCCGGCACCGCGCCGGTGCGCAGGTTCGACACCGGGCACACCTCCAGCGCGATCCCGTGCCCGGCGAGGTGGGCCAGCAGGGCGGGGTCGGCCGCGGCGCCGATGCCGTGCCCGATCCGCTCGGCGCCCAGCTCGCGCACCGCGGCCCAGACCTCCTCCGGCCCGACCGTCTCGCCGGCGTGCGGCACGCTGTGCAGTCCGGCGTCGCGGGCCGCCCGGAAGGCCGGGGCGAAGTCGGCCCGGCGGACGCCGCGCTCGGCCCCGCCGAGCCCGAACCCGACGGTGCCCGCCGGCCGGTGGTCCACCGCGAAGCGCAGTGTCTCCTCCGCACCCGCCGGACCCAGCGCGGCGTCGGCGTCGAACACCCAGCCGAGCTGCACGCCGTGCCGGGCGCGGACCAGGCCGCGGCCGTCGACCAGGGCCTGGGCCAGGTCGTCGGGGGCGATCCCGGCCATCCGGTTGCGCACCGGCGTCACCTGCACCTCGGCATAGCGCACGCTGCGTGCGGCGAGCTCGGCGCCCAGCCCGTCGAGCAGCGTGACGACGTCGGCCCCGGTCCGCACCAGCTGGTTGACCTGCCGGTAGACCTGCAGGAAGTGCGGGAAGCCGGTGAACGCGTAGAAGCGGCGCAGCGCGTGCGGCTCGGTCGGCACGCCGCCGTCGGGGTGGCGGCGGGCGAGGGTCAGCACGGTCTCCGGAGACGCGGAGCCGATCAGGTGCAGGTGCAGCTCGACCTTGGGCAGGGCGGCGACGAACGCGGACATGTCGGTGGACACGGGAAGCCTCTCGGGGTGGACGGATCGCGGGACGGCGCGCCGCCCCGTTCACCAGTCCGCGTCGCCCCGGTCGTAGCACCACCCGTACAGCGGGCGGGCGATCAGCCCGGCCCGGTAGACGTCCACGGGCCGACGGTCCCGCGACCGCATC
Organism: Pseudonocardia sp.; assembly: GCA_035645455.1. Taxonomy (GTDB): domain Bacteria; phylum Actinomycetota; class Actinomycetes; order Mycobacteriales; family Pseudonocardiaceae; genus Pseudonocardia. Next base: position 2,945 of record DASQMQ010000011.1, on the reverse strand, counting down.
CGCGGGTCAAGTCGAATCCCGGGCGCCCTTCGACCGGGCGCGGACGTGCAGCCGCTCGCCCTGCGGGCCGAACAGGCTGAGCAGCTCGGTCGGCCCCGGCCCGGGGTTGCCGAACCAGTGCGGGACGTGCGTGTCGAACTCGACGACCTCGCCCGGACCGAGCAGCAGGTCCTGCTCGCCGAGCAGCAGTCGCAGCCGCCCGTCGAGCACGTAGAGCCACTCGTAGCCCTCGTGCACCTGCTGCTCGGGCTCCCCGCGCGAGTGGCTGTCCGGAATGATCATCTTGTAGGCCTGCACGCCGCCCGGCCGGCGGGTCAGCGGCAGGATGGTCATGCCGTGGCGGCGGAGCGGGCGCGGGTGCACGCGCGGGTCGCCGGTGGGCGGGGCGTCGACCAGCTCGTCCAGCGGCACCTGGTGCGCGCGGGCCAGCAGGAGCAGCAGCTCCAGGGTCGGCCGGCGCTGCCCGGACTCCAGCCGGGACAGGGTGCTCACCGAGATACCGGTGCTGGCCGACAGCTGCGACAGCGTCGCGCCCCGCCGCCGGCGCAGCGCCCGCAGCCGCGGGCCGACCGCGTGCAGCACGTCGTCCAGGCCCGGCGCGTCCTCGTCCATCCGGCCAGTTTGCCGGACCGGCAACGAAACTTGTCAACCTCGTCGACGGCGCGGACAGTCGGAGGCATGCAGGTGAGCAGAGAGTCCTACGACGTGGTGGTGGTCGGCGGCGGCGCGGCCGGGCTGAGCGGGGCGACCGCGCTGGCCCGTTCCCGGCGCAGCGTCCTGGTGATCGACGACGGCACCCCGCGCAACGCGCCGGCCGACGGCGTGCACAACTTCCTGTCCCGCGACGGCACCCCGCCCGGTGAGCTGCTGGCCGCCGGGCGGGCCGAGGTCACCGGCTACGGCGGCGAGGTGGTGGACTGCCGGGTCACCGCGGCCGAGCCGCTGGACGGCGGCGGCTTCCGGGTGTGGACGGCCGACGGCACCACCGTGCGGGCCCGCCGGCTGCTGGTCACCACCGGCGTGGTCGACGAGCTGCCGGACGTCCCCGGGCTGGCGCAGCGGTGGGGCCGCGACGTCCTGCACTGCCCGTACTGCCACGGCTGGGAGGTCCGCGACCGGCGGATCGGGGTGCTGGCCGGCAGCCCGATGGTGATGCACCAGGTCGGGCTGTTCCGCCAGCTCAGCCAGGACGTGACGGTGTTCCTGCACCAGCAGCCGATGCTCGGCGACGACGAGCGCGAGCAGCTCGCCGCGCGCGGGATCGCGCTGGTGCAGGGCGAGGTGGCCGGCCTCGAGGTCACCGACGACCGGCTGACCGGTGTCCGGCTGGCCTCCGGGGAGGTGGTCGCCGTCGACGCGCTGGCCGTGCAGACGCGGGTCACCGCGCGCGCCGACGTGCTGGAGCCGCTGGGTCTGCAGCCCGCGGACTTCGTGGTGGGGGATCACGTCCTGGGCAGCCACGTGCCCGCCGGGATGGCCGGGGTCAGCTCCGTGCCCGGCGTCTGGGTCGCCGGCAACGTCACCGAACCGATGGCGCAGGTGATGAGCTCGGCCGCGGCCGGGCTGATGGCCGGCGCGAACATCAACGCCGACCTGGTCGCCGAGGACACCCGCGCGGCCGTGGCCGCCCACCGCGAGCGGACCGCCACCCGTGTCTGAGCACGGCCACGGGCACGGCCACGGCGAGGTGCAGGACGCCGCCCCCGAGGACCTCTTCAGCGAGCGGGCCTGGGAGGAGCGCTACGGCGCGCGGGAGAACGTGTGGAGCGGGCGGCCGAACCCGCAACTGGTCGCCGAGGCGGCGGACCTGGCCCCGGGCACCGCCGTCGACGTCGGCAGCGGGGAGGGGGCCGACGCGATCTGGCTGGCCGAGCGCGGCTGGCGGGTCATCGGGCTGGACTTCGCCACCGCGGCGCTGCGCCGGGCCGCCGCCCACGCCGCCGAACGCGGGCCGGAGGTGGCCGCCCGGATCGACTGGGTGCACCACGACGTCACCACCTGGCAGCCCGGCGAGCACCGGTTCGACCTGGTGTCCGCGCAGTTCATGCACCTGCTCCCGGCCGACCGGGTGCCGCTGTTCGCCCGGCTGGCCGAGGCCGTCGCGCCCGGCGGTGACCTGCTGATCGTCGGCCACGACGTCAGCGACGTGGCCGCCGGCGTCAGCCGGCCCCCGTTCCCGGAGATGTTCTTCACCGCCGAGGAGGTCGCCGCCACGCTGGACCCGGCCCGCTGGGAGGTCCTGGTCGCCGGGTCCCGGCCGCGCACCGCGCCGGACCCGGACGGCAACGAGGTCACGGTGCACGACGCCGTGCTGCGGGCGCGGCGGATCCCGGGCTGACGCCGAGCTGCCGGGCGGACCGTCAGGACCGCCCGGCGCCCGGCACGTCGACGGTGACGGCCAGCAACTGGCCGGTGCGGGCCGCGATGTCGGCCTCCATGGTGTCGAAGCCGTGGAACTCCGCGGCCAGGACGTAGAGCGTGCGCAGGTCCGGGCCGCCCAGCGCGCAGGCGAAGCCGCCGCGGTCGAGCTGCACGGTGTCCAGCACCGCGCCGCCCTCGGCCACCCGCACGCAGTTCTGGTTGGGCACGTCGGCGTACCAGACCGCGCCCTCGGCATCGAGGCAGATGCCATCCGGTGTGCCCGCGCCGAGGTCGGCCCACACCCGCCGCTCGCCCAGGCTCCCGTCGGGCCCGACGGCGAACGCGGTGAGCCGCTGCGCCCAGGATTCGGCGACGATCAGCGTCGCGCCGTCCGGGGTGATCGCCATCCCGTTGCCGAACGCGATGTCCCCGGCCACCTCGCGGACCCCGCCGTCCGGGGTGACCAGGGCGATGATGCTCGGCTCGGAGAAGTCGGAGCTGCCGCCGTTGACGTAGGCGTTGCCGCGGGCGTCGACGACGATCTCGTTGAACATCTCGCCGACGCCGCTCAGGTCGGCGTGGCG
>DASQMQ010000010.1:0-1899 GCA_035645455.1 Pseudonocardia sp. | reverse complement strand
AGCTGCGCCCCGGACCGCAGGTGCGCCGAGCCGGCCGGCGGCAGCCAGCCGTCGGCGTCGTCCAGGCTGCGCCGGGCGCGCACCGCGGACAGCACGCTGAACAGCGGGTACCGGGCCGGGGTGGCGTAGTGCGCGGCGGTGGTGGCGATCGTGGGCAGGCCGGCGTCGTGGGCCAGCCCGGCCAGCACGTCGTTGCGCTCGCCGTCGGTGGGCAGCGCCTGGTGGGTCAGCTCGACCACGACGTGGTCGGCGCCGAACCGCTCGACCAGCCCGCGCAGCGCCGCGGCCGCCGCGTCGGGCCCGCCGGTGTGCAGCGCCCGGCGCACCGGGCCCTTGCGGCAGCCGGTGAGCACCGCGACCCGGTCGGCGGTGTCGGCGACCACCTCGTCCAGGTCGTAGACCGGGCGGCCCTTCTCCTGGCCGGCCAGCTGGGCGGTGCTGATCGTGCGGCACAGCGCCCGGTAGCCGTCCGGGTCGCGGGCGAGCAGCAGCAGGTGGCTGCCCTCCGGGTCGGCCACCCCGTTCTGCGGGGCGCCCAGCCCGAGGGAGAGCTCGGAGCCGAAGACCGTGGGCACGTCCAGCTCGGCGGCGGCCTCGGCGAACCGGACCACCCCGTACATCCCGTCGTGGTCGGTGAGCGCGAGCGCCTCCAGGCCGAGCCGCGCGGCCCGCTCGACCAGCTCCTCGGGGTGGCTGGCGCCGTCGAGGAAGCTGAAGTTGGAGTGGCAGTGCAGCTCGGCGTAGGGGACGTGCACCCCGGGCTCGGGCTGCAGCTCCGGGGCTGCGTACGGCTCGCGCTTGCGCGACCAGGCCGGGCCGTCGCCGCCGTCGGGTTCGCCGTCCACCGGGCCGGTGCCGCGGGCGCGGCCGGACAGCGCGGCCTCCAGCTCGCTCCACGGGACGTCCGGGTTGTTCCAGCCCATGCCCCGGAGTCTAGTCGAACAAAGGTTCGAATTCAGTCGAGATGGCCGTCGAGCATCCTCAGCAGCGCGGCCTTCGGGCGGGCCCCGGTCGTCCGGGCCACCTCCCGGCCGTCGCGGTACAGGCCCAGCGTCGGCATCCCGAGCACCCCGGCGTCGCGGGCCGTGCGGGGGTTGGCGTCCACGTCGAGCTGGGCCACCACCAGGCGCCCGGCCAGCTCACCGGCCAGCTCGCGCAGCACCGGCTCGATCATCCGGCAGGGCGGGCACCAGGACGCGGTGAACTCCAGCAGCACCGGCAGCCCGGCCCGCAGCACCAGCTCGTCGAACGTGTCGTCGGTGACGGGCAGCAACCCGGTCGTCGTGGTCATCGCAACTCCTCAACAGGTCAGGTGGCAGCGCGGGGCGGGGGCGTCGAGGTGGCCGGCGAGCTCGGCCCGGACCGCCTGCAGGCGGGCGATCCAGCCGTCGACCTCGGCGAGCTTGCGCCGGTGCACGGCCCGGGCGTCCGGGCAGCTGGCGCCGCTGGGGTGCCCGGCGCGCAGGCAGTCCAGGAACGGGCGGGTCTCCTGCAGGGCGAACCCCAGCTCGACCAGCTCGCGGATCTCCCCCACCAGGCGCAGGTCCTGCTCGTCGTACTCGCGGTAGCCGTTGGCCCGCCGCCGGGCCGGCAGCAGGCCCAGCTCCTCGTAGTGCCGCAGCGCCCGGGTGCTCACCCCGGCCCGCTCGCTCAGCTCCCCGATCCGCACGCCGTCGACGCTAGACCTTCACCCCGACGAGAACGCCAGGTCGGGCGCGGAGAACAGGGCCGGAACACCGGCAGGACCAGCCTGATCAAGGCCGGCGCCGCCCCGGTCTAGTCGTAGACGCCGACCACCCACCACCGCCCGTCCTCGATCCGCAGCAGGTAGGCGGTGCCGTCGGCGCAGAGCACCTGCAGGCGGCTGCCCGCGGTGCCGTCCGGTGACCACCACCGCTG
>DASQMQ010000009.1:0-7815 GCA_035645455.1 Pseudonocardia sp. | reverse complement strand
CACGTCACCGAGGGTGCAACGGCGGTCCCGGGGTTCCGGGTCGGACGCGCCGAGCCGGACCGAGCAATCGCCGAACGGTCGAACGGATGGTCGAGCTCACGCAGGAGTCACCGCTGCAGGCCCAGCACGGCCTGGACGACCAGGGCCGCCAGCATGAGGGCCACCGCTGCTCCTGCAGCGCGCCTGCTCGCGGTCACCCCGCGGCGCCGGCACTCCCGCCAGGTCGCGTAGCCGGCCAGCGATCCGAGGACGAGGCTCGCGACGTGCGTGATGTCCTGGTAGGGGAAGCCGGCGCTCGGCGGCGGGGCGGCGCCCACGGCCACAGCCCCGTTGAGCAGCGCCCCCCAGCCGACGGCGAAGGCCAGGGCACCGGACAGGCCGGAGCGGGCTCCCGTCGCGGCCGTGGCGAGCGAGACCACCCAGCCGGCGACCACCAGGCAGGTCAGCAGGATGTTCACCGCCTGCAGCGGCGACAGGGCCGTCGACGAGGGGCCGAACAGTCCGATGTGGTGGTCGACGAAGGCGTGGGCCAGGCTCGCGGTCAGGGCCGCCGCGTTCAAGGTCAGCCAGGGTGCGACCGCCGGCACGGCGGTCGTCGCCGCTCCTGCGGGAGCGGCGGCCGCCCGGTCGCTGCGGGGCCTCACGACCACGCCCGGGCGGTGCGGCGCCGGTGGCGCGGGAGCGAGCGGAGCACCACCCAGCGCAGCGGCGCGGGCAGCAGGCCCAGCACGTGCTGGCGTCGGTGCGGGGAGGCGTCCTCGATCAGCCACGGGAAGAACCGCGTCATCGTGACGCGCAGGCCGAGCGCGCGCTGCTGGTCGGCCTCGAAGCGGCGCAACGCCTCGGGCGGCAGGCGTCGCTCCAGGACGGGGACCGCGGCACGCTCCTCGTGCGCGAGGTGGGCGAGGAAGACCTCCGAGAACGCCCGCCAGGCCGTCAGCGCCGACCGTGCCCTGCCGGGCGAGGGCGCGGCCGCGAAGGCGCGCAGGTTCCGGTCGAGCTCGCCCTCACGGGGGCCGAGCGCGCGGTGCTCGTCCTCCATCCGGTCCAGCAGGTCGCGCACCGCCGCGTCGTCGCCGACCGCCGTCCGCAGCGCGGGCCACAGCGCGGCGTCCTCCCCGCCGTGGTGGTGGTGGACCTGTTCGGTCACCCACCGCCAGCGCTCCAGGACGGCGGCGGCGCGGTCGGGCGTCACCGGTGCGCCGTCCGCCGCCGAGGTGAGGACGTCGCCGATGCGGCGGACGTCGCGGCGGAACGCGTCGTGGATGACCAGCATCATGGTGAAGTCGTTGATCAGCGGGGCGTCGGCGGCGGTCACGGGTGCTCCTCAGGTCGAGTGTGGGCGACCCAGCGTTCCGCCGAGCGCCGTTATAGTAAAGCGGATGAACACTTAGACCAGTGAGGAATTTTACCCGTACCGTGCCGAGCAGTGCGCGGCCGTGCGGTCGAGTCCGGGGGACGAGTGCGCCCACTACCCTCGCCCCACGAGCTCGTGGTCGAGTGATGGGGACGTGGGATGAGTGGAGAGTCGGGGTCCGAGCCGGTCCCGCCGGCCCGCGAACTGACCCACGCGCTGTTCGACCTGAGCAGCGCGATCGACCTCATCGGCCAGGCCGCCGCCACCCGGCTGGGGATCAACCAGACCGACCTGATCTGCCTGAACCTGCTGGTCCGCAACGGCCCGATGAGCGCCGGTCAGGTCGCCGCCGCGCTCGGCGTCACCACCGCGGCGATCAGCGCGCTGGCCGCCCGCCTGGAAGCCGGCGGCTACGCCCACCGCGAGATCGACCCGGCCGACCGGCGACGCATCCTGCTGCACCCGTCGCCGGCCGGAGCCCGGCAGGCGTTCGGTCTGTTCGACGACCTCTACCGGGCCTCCGTCGAGCTCGGCTCGGACTACTCCGAACCCGACCTGCGACGGCTGCTGGACGTCCTGCTGCGCTACCGGGACCTGCTCCGACAGCAGGCGAGCGCGGTGCACCGACCGGCGGCCGACGATCCCCGGTGACCGGATCGAGCGCGCCCACCGGATCCGCCGTCCGCGTTCAGGGGGACTCGTGGGCGATGAGCCAGCGCTTGGCGGCCAGCCCCCAGCGGAACCCGCCCAGCGTGCCGTCGGTGCGCAGCACCCGGTGGCACGGCACGAAAAGCGCGGCGGCGTTGCGCGCGCAGGCCGCCGCCGCGGCCCGCACCGCGAGCGGCCGTCCCGACTTGGCGGCGTACTCGGTGTAGGTGACCGGGGCTCCCGCCGGGATGGTGCGCAGCACGTCCCAGGCGTGTTCCAGGAACGCCCCGGACCGCTGCCGGACCGGCACGTCGTCCACCGCGGACAGGTCGCCGTCGTGGTAGCGGGTGATCGCCGCGGCCACCGGGCCGAGGTCGCCCGGCACCAGGTCGCCCGGTCGCAGCGTCGGGTGGACCTGGGGCATCAACTCGTCCAGCTCGGCGGTCCAGCCCGACGCGAGTACGGCGCCGTCGGGGTCGACGACCGCGGTGAACGGGCCGATCGGGGTGTCCAGGGTGGACCAGGTGGCGGTGGTCATGACGTCCTCCTGAGGGAGTTCGTGGCGGCGGTGCGCCAGAGGTGGGTGGCGGCGTAGGACCGCCACGGGGTCCAGGGCGCGGCCCGCGCGGTCAGGCCGTCGACGGTGCCGGGCAGGCCGAGCAGTTGTGCGCCGCGGCGCACGGCGAGGTCGGTGGCGAGCAGCTCGTCGGGGTCGCCGAGCAGTCGCATCGCCAGGTAGCCCGCGGTCCAGGGCCCGACGCCGGGCAGCGCGACCAGCGCGGCCCGGAGGTCGGCCGGGTCGCGCCCGGCGTCCAGCAGCAGGCTGCCGTCGGCCACCGCGGCGGCCAGCCCGCGGACGGTCGCGATCCGCCGGGCCGGGCCGGTGAGCACCTCGCCGGCCCGCTCGGCGATCACCGCCGGGGTCGGGAACAGCAGCCCGGGCCCGTCCCCGGCCAGCGCCGCGGGCAACGGCTCACCGAGCGCGGCGACCAGCCGGGACGCCGCCGTGCGGGCGGCAGCCACCGACACCTGCTGGCCGAGCACCGTGCGCAGCGCGGTCTCGGCGCCGTCGACGGTGCCGGGCAGCCGGATCCCGGGCACCGCGGCGACCGACGGGGCCAGCACCGGGTCGGCACCCAGCACGTCGTCCACGGCCACCGGGTCGGCGTCCAGGTCGAGCAGTCGACGCAGCCGGGCCACGGCCGGGCCGAGGTCGCGCGGATCGCCGAGCCGCAGCGTGGCCAGCACGTGCCCGGACCGCGGTTCCAGGGCCACGGTCGCCGGCTCCTGCGGCAGCCGCAGCGTGCGCCGGTAGACACCGTCCGCGACGGACTCCACCCCGGTCACCGCCCGCGCGGCGAAGAACGCCAGCAGCCCCTCGGCGTCCAGCGGCGGACGGTAGGGCAGCCGCAGCACCAGCGTCCCGGCCGCGACCGGCATCGCGCCCCGGCGTCGGCCGGCCTCCTCGCGCAGCCGGGTCGGCGGCACCCCGTACACCTCCCGCACGGTGTCGTTGAACTGCCGGACGCTGGCGAACCCGGACGCGAACGCCACGTCCGCCATGCCCAGCGGCGTCGTCTCGATGAGCAGCCGGGCGGTGTGCGCCCGGTGCGCCCGGGCCAGCGCGAGCGGACCGGCCCCCAGCTCCGCGGTGAGCACCCGGTTGAGCTGGCGCTCCGAGTAACCCAGCCGGGTGGCCAGACCGGCCACGCCGGTGCGCTCGACGACGCCGTCGGAGATCAGCCGCATGGCCCGGGCGGCCAGGTCGGCGCGCAGGTTCCAGTCCGGCGAGCCGGGCACCGCGTCGGGCTGGCAGCGCCGGCAGGCGCGGTAGCCGCGCTGCTGGGCCGCCCCGGCCGTCGGCAGGAACTCCACGTTGGACCGTTTCGGGGTGACCGCCGGGCAGGACGGCCGGCAGTAGATCCCGGTCGTCCGCACGGCGGTGATGAAGTGGCCGTCGAACCGCGCGTCCCGGGAGGCGACGGCGCGGTAGCAGCGGTCCTGGTCGAGCACCATGGCGACGACTCTGCCACCGGGAACGCCCCCGCTCTGGCGGAAATCGGACGCGGCCGCCGAGGCGGGTCCTGGGCGGCGATGCGCGCCCGCTCTCCTGGAGGTCGCCGTCCGGCCGGGCAGGTGGGCCGGACGGCGGATCCGGGCGGGGACGTGCGAGGCTTCTCGCCCGCGCCTCGCGTGCCTGCGGGTGCCGCGCCGGACGCGACTACCCTGGTGCCCCGTGTCCCTCTCCCTCGGCATCGTCGGCCTGCCCAACGTCGGCAAGTCGACGCTGTTCAACGCGCTGACCCGGAACGACGTGCTGGCCGCGAACTACCCGTTCGCCACCATCGAGCCCAACGTCGGGGTCGTCGCGCTGCCCGACCCCCGGCTCGCCGTGCTCGCGAAGATCCACAGCTCGGCCAAGGTGGTGCCGGCCGTGGTGTCGTTCGTGGACATCGCCGGCATCGTCAAGGGGGCGTCCGAGGGCGCCGGGCTGGGCAACAAGTTCCTGGCAAACATCCGCGAGTCCGACGCGATCTGCCAGGTCGTGCGCGTGTTCGACGACCCGGACGTGGTGCACGTCGACGGCCGCATCGACCCCGGGTCCGACATCGAGACCATCTCGACCGAGCTGATCCTGGCCGACCTGCAGACCCTGGAGAAGGCGGTCCCGCGGATCGCCAAGGAAGCCCGGATGCAGAAGGACCGCCGCCCGGTCCTGGAGGCCGCCGAGGCCGCCGTCGAGATCCTCGACGCCGGCCGCACCCTGTTCGCCGCGCGCGTCGACCCGGAGCCGCTGCGCGAGCTGACCCTGCTCACCACGAAGCCGTTCCTGTACGTGTTCAACGCCGACGAGGGCGTGCTGACCGACGAGGCCCGCCGCAAGGAGCTGACCGAGCTGGTCGCCCCGGCCCAGGCGGTCTTCCTGGACGCCAAGGTCGAGGCCGAGCTGCTGGAGCTGGACGAGGAGTCCTCCCGCGAGCTGCTGGAGTCCATCGGCCAGGACGAGCCCGGCCTCAACGCGCTGGCCCGCGCCGGGTTCACCACCCTGGGCCTGCAGACCTACCTCACCGCCGGGCCCAAGGAGGCCCGCGCCTGGACCATCCGCCGCGGTGACACCGCCCCCAAGGCGGCCGGCGTCATCCACACCGACTTCGAGCGCGGCTTCATCAAGGCCGAGATCGTGTCGTTCGACGACCTGGTGGAGGCCGGGTCGATGGTGGCGGCGAAGGCGGCGGGGAAGGTGCGGATGGAGGGCAAGGACTACGTGATGGCGGACGGCGACGTGGTCGAGTTCCGGTTCAACGTGTGACGGAGTTGCGGTCACCATCAGGCGGAGCGCCGAGAAGTGCCTACATCGGTAGTGATGAAGGTATGATGCAGCCATGCGCACCACCGTGGATCTTCCGCCGGCAGTGCATCGGCGCGCTGCTGAGATCGCCAAGCGCACCGGGCAGTCGCTCTCGGCGGTGATCGCCGATCTGACCGTCCGCGGCCTGAGCCAACTCGACGTGCCGGTCGTGATCGCTACCGACCAGCGCTCCGGGTTCCCGGTCATCAGCGTTGGTCGTCGGGTCACCTCGGAGCAGGTCGCGGCCGCGCTGGACGAGGAGTGACGACCTACCTCCTGGACGCGAACGTGCTGATCGCCCTCACGGTCGCCGAGCACGAGCACCACGAGCGGGCGTCGGCGTGGGCGTCCACGATCGACGGGTTCGCCGTGTGCCCGGTGGTCGAGGGGGCGCTGGTCCGGTTCCTGGTCCGGATGGGGGAGAGCGCAGGCGTGGCGAAGAGCGTGCTCCGAGCCGTCCATGCCGTGCCGGGTTGCGAGTTCTGGCCGGATTCGCTGTCCTACGTCGACACCGATCTGGGTCACGTTCGGGGGCATCGGCAGGTCACCGATGCGCATCTCGTGAGTCTGGCGGCCAGTCGAGCCGACTCCGTCCTGGCGACCCTTGACGAAGGGCTCGTGCAGTCGGTGCCGGAGCGGACGTTGCTGGTCCCTGCGGTGCGGTGATGGCTGGTCGGTGGCGCAACGTGGTCGGGCTGCGGTTCAGCGTCTGAGCAGGGTCTGGCTGCGCCAGCGCTGCTCGACATGAACCTGGTCGGGCAAGTCCGGGCGGTTCAGGCCCCACCACGTCGCGCAAGGCGCGCGCTATCGCGGCCGATCCCCGGGTGTCGATCTGGTCCTGCGAGGTGGACGGACCCGGCTCCCGCGACCGGGACCCCTGAAGGGTGGTCGGCGCGGGAGTCCGGGTGCCGTCCGGAGTGATCGCTGTCGAGAGCAGCGTTCCGGGCCGCCGTGATGGGCCGGGGCGCCGGTGTCCGGCCCCACCCCCACTCTTCTGCCCGGTCGCTGTGCGTCAGTGCGATCCCGCGGCGACCAGTGTCGCGGTGATGGGCTCGAGCTCGGCGATCAGCTCGTCGAGCTCGGCGGGGGAGAGCGCGTCGTACGGCGGGGCGGCGAGCTCGTCGGTGAGGGCTTCGATGCGTTGCTTGGTCTCGCGGCCGGCGTCGGTGAACCAGCCGTCGGGGTCGACGAGCCCGCGCTCGCGCAGCCCATCCATGACCTCGGCCAGCCGCTCCTCGGGCAGGTGGTGGATGCGCCCGAACGACTCCGGCGGGTGGATGCCCATCTCCAGCGCGGACAGCACGTGGGCCTCCGTGCCGCCGATGCGGGCTCCGAGGAGAGCGGCGACGTGCCCGTCACCGCGGTGCTCCCGCAGCATGGTCGCGGAGTGCCACAGCCGGGCGACCGGGTCGCTGGGCACCGGAAGGGTGCGCCACCCGGCGTAGATCACCCGACCTTGCACGGGCGCGCTCGTCGCAGCCTTGGTGGTCAGGTCGGCGGCGCGCGCCAGGCCGGGGGACCCAGCCGCCTCCTCGCCGAGGATCCGCCGTACGGAGGCCGCGCTGCCCCGTTGCCACGCGGCGAAGGAGGCCTCCGGCGGGATCGTCTCCCACGCGCTCGGGATGTGCCGCGCGGCCTCCCCCTCGGCGAAGCTGTAGAAGGCTGCGTGCACGACCTGTGCCGGTACCCGTCCCAGCGGCGCGGCGCGGCTGGCGAAGTAGCCGTCCCAGTAGGTGCGGTGGCCGAGCGCGGCGAGCTCCTCGTCGGACTCGTCGGCGAGGTAGGTGACCAGGCAGATCGGCTCGAGGAGCTGGAACATGCGGCGGGCGGTTCTCGCGGTGGGCATGTCCGGTCCGACCCGGCGGGTGCCCCGGGCTCATCGGCTCCGTCGGGAAGGAGGCGGCCACTCCGCTGAGGTTGTGCAGTCGCGACGGGTCGAGAGCGAACGGCGCTCTCGACCCGCACACCTGGCCCGGCGCGCCGTTCGCCCGGTGAGGGCGGGTGCGTCCGGGAACGTGCGCAGGTGCCCGTCGACGGCCGCCCGCCGCCGCGCGGGTGTCGGTTGTGTCCAAGACCCGCGAGCCACCTGGCACATAGCGTCCGCAGGACGAGGGACATCGACGGACCCGCCGTCGGACCCGGTGAGGAGAACTGCACCATGCGCGAGCTCGTCTACACCGCTTTCATGTCGCTGGACGGCGTCGTGGACTCCCCCGGCGGTGGACCGGGGGAGGAGCACCGCAGCGGTGGGTGGGTCGTCAACGGCATCGAGTTCCTGCCGGAGGCGTTCGCGCTCAAGGGTGAGGAACTCGCCGAGACCTCGGCGTTGATGTTCGGCCGGCGCAGCTACGAGGCCTTCGCCCGGACCTGGCCCGACTCGCCGGACCACGCCGCGTACCAGGACCTGCCGAAGTACGTGGTCTCGTCGACCCTCGCCGACGACACACTCGTCGAGGGCTGG
>DASQMQ010000008.1:0-2023 GCA_035645455.1 Pseudonocardia sp. | reverse complement strand
CGGGACGGGCTGTCGGCCAGCGCGGCGACCGCGGCCACGGTCGGGGTGAGCTCGCTGGCGTCGTGCAGGTCGACCTCGACGCCGGTCGGGCGCTCCGGCCCGCGCACGGTGACGCCGTCGGGCCCGCTGGTCACCGTGCAGCCGGCCTGCTCCAGCACCGGCAGGACGTGCGCGCCGGGCTGGGTGGAGCCGGCCGGCCAGCCCAGCACCGTGACCTCGCCGCCGGTGACCGCGGCCGCGGCCAGGAACACCGCCGCGTTGGACAGGTCGGGTTCGACCACCCAGTCCCGGGCCCGGATCCGGCCCGGGGCCACCCGCCACGAGTTCGGCTCGCCCCCGTTGTCCGCCGCGTCGACCTCCACCCCGGCCTCGCGCAGCATGGCCACGGTCATCTCGATGTGCGGCAGCGAGGGCACCGGCTTGCCGTCGTGGTGCACCGCGACGCCCTTGTCGAAGCGGGCGCCGGACAGCAGCAGCCCGGAGACGAACTGCGAGGACGCCGAGGCGTCGATGGTCACCTCGCCGCCGGGCAGCGCGCCGGACCCGCGCACGGTGAACGGCAGCCGGTCGCCGTCGACCTCGGCACCGAGCGCGCGCAGGGCGTCGAGCACGGTGGACATCGGCCGCTCCCGGGCCCGCGGGTCGCCGTCGAAGCGGACCGGGCCGTCGGCCAGCGCGGCGGCCGGCGGGACGAACCGCATCACGGTGCCGGCCAGGCCGCAGTCCACCGCACCGCCGCCGCGCGGGCCGTCGTGCGCGGCGAACCGGACCCGCTCGCCGTCGACCTCGACCGGGACGCCCAGCTCCCGCAGCGCCCCGACCATCAGCGCGGTGTCCCGGCTGGCCGGCGCGCCGGACACGGTGGCCGCGCCACCGGACAGCGCGGCCAGCAGCAGCGCGCGGTTGGTCAGCGACTTGGATCCGGGCACGGCGACCCGGGCGCGGACGGGTCCGGGGGCGAGCGGGGCGGGCCAGGCGGGCGGGGCGGCGGTCACCCCGACATGATCCCGCACGTCCCGCCCGGTGTCGGGGGGACGTGCCACGATGGGCCCATGTGCGGTCGTTACGCCTCCATCAAGGCCCCCGCCGACCTGGCCGACGAGTTCCGCGCGGTGGACGCCACCCAGGGCGCCGCGCGCACCGACTACAACGTCGCGCCGACGAAGCAGATCGTCGCGGTGGTGGAGCGCCACCCGCGCGACGAGGAGGGCGCGCCCGACCCGGAGCGCACCGAGCGCACCCTGCGGATGCTGCGCTGGGGCCTGGTGCCGTCCTGGTCCAAGGACCCGAAGTCCGGCGCCCGGATGATCAACGCCCGGGCCGAGTCGGCGGCCACCAAGCCCGCGTTCCGCAAGGCGCTCGGCGCGCGGCGCTGCCTGATCCCGGCCGACGGCTGGTTCGAGTGGCAGCGCGGCCCCGAGCACAAGCAGCCCTACTACACCCACTACACCGACGGCAGCTCGCTGGCGTTCGCCGGGCTCTGGGAGTTCTGGAAGCCGAAGGACGACCCCGCCGACTCCTACCCCGACGGCCTGGTCACCGCCACCGTGCTGACCACCCAGGCGGTCGGCGTGCTGGCCCAGGTGCACGACCGGATGCCGCTGGTGCTCGCGCCGGACGCCTGGGACGCCTGGCTCGACCCGGACGTCGGCAAGGACGACGAGCGGATCGCCGCGCTGCTCACCCCGCCGGCCGAGGACCTCATCGGCCGGCTGGAGCTGCGCCCGGTGTCCCCGGCGGTGAACAACGTGCGCAACAACGGGCCCGAGCTGCTCGCCCCGCTGGCGCCCGACGAGGTCCGCGAGCCGCTGCAACTCGACCTGCTGGCCGGCCCGAACCCGCAGTGACCGACCCCCCGGTCGAGGAGGTCGACACCCCGCACGGCCCGGCCCGGATCACCGCGCACGCGCCGGACACCCCGCGGGCCGTGCTGCTGCTCGGGCACGGCGCGGGCGGCGGGATCGCGGCGCCGGACCTGGTCGCCACCACCGGCGCCGCGCTCGCCGTGGGCGTCGCGGTGGTG
>DASQMQ010000007.1:0-2843 GCA_035645455.1 Pseudonocardia sp. | reverse complement strand
TGGCGACCTCGGTGGCTACCTCGGTGGCGACCTGGGTGGCGACCTCGGTGGCTACGTCGGTGGCTACCTGCTCGATGATGACGTGGACGTTGGTCCCGCTCACCCCGAACGCGGAGATGCCGGCGCGGCGCGGGTGCCCGTTCGCCGGCCACCCGGTGTTCTCGGTCAGCAGCCGCAGGTTCCCCGCCGACCAGTCGACCTGGGCGGAGGGCTCGTCGGCGTGCAGGGTCCTGGGCAGCACGCCGTGCCGGACGGCCTGCACCATCTTGATCACCCCGGCGATCCCGGCGGCGGCCTGGGTGTGCCCGATGTTGGACTTCAGCGCGCCGAGCCAGACCGGCTGATCGGGCGGGCGCTGCTGGCCGTAGGTCGCCAGGATCGCCTGCGCCTCGATGGGGTCGCCCAGCTGCGTGCCCGTGCCGTGCGCTTCCACGGCGTCCACGTCACAGGCGGACAGCCCGGCGTTGGCGAGGGCCTGCCGGATCACCCGTTGCTGGGCGGGCCCGTTGGGCGCGGTCAGGCCGTTGGACGCGCCGTCCTGGTTCACCGCCGACCCGGCCACCGTCGCGAGCACCCGGTGGCCGTTGCGGCGGGCGTCGGACAGCCGCTCCAGGAGCACGAGCCCCACGCCCTCGCCCCAGCCCGCGCCGTCCGCACCCGCGCCGAACGCCTTGCAGCGACCGTCGCCGGCCAGCAGGCGCTGGCGGCTGAACTCGACGAACGTGTCCATCGTGGACATCACCACGACGCCTCCCACCAGCGCCAGCGAGCTCTCCCCGCTGCGCAGCGACTGCGCGCCCAGGTGCAGGGCGACCAGCGAGGAGGAGCACGCGGTGTCGATGGTGACGGCGGGGCCCTCGAACCCGAAGGTGTAGGACACCCGGCCGGACGCGACGCTGCCGGCGCTGCCGTTGATGAGGTAGCCCTCGAACTCCCCGGCCGAACCGCGCAGGCGGGCGCCGTAGTCGGTGTAGCTGGCCCCGATGAACACACCGGTGGCGGTGCGCTTGAGCGAGGCCGGGTCGATGCCGGCCCGCTCGAAGACCTCCCACGAGGTCTCCAGCAGCAGCCGTTGCTGGGGGTCCATCGCCATCGCCTCGCGCGGGGAGATGCCGAAGAAGGCGGGGTCGAAGTCCGCGGCGTCGTAGAGGAACGACCCGCCCGTCGCGTAGTAGGTCCCCGGCTGGTCGGGGTCCGGGTCGAACAGGCCGTCGACGTCCCACCCGCGGTCGTCGGGGAATCCCGCGACGGCGTCGGTACCGGCCAGCACCAGCTCCCACAGCTCCTCCGGGGTGCGCACCCCGCCCGGGTACCGGCACCCCATCGAGATGATCACGATCGGGTCGTCGTCGGCGGCCGCGGCCGGGACCGTCGCCGGCGGGGCGGCCACCGAGTCCGACAGCTCGCCGAGCAGGTGCGCCGCCAGGTCGCTCACCGTCGGGTGGTCGAAGACGAGGGTCACGGGCAGGCGCAGGCCGGTCGCCTCGACCAGCCGGTTGCGCAGGTTGACCGCGGTCAGCGAGTCGAAGCCGAGGTCGCGGAACGCCCGGTCGAGCTCGATCTCGCGCACGTCGGTGAACCCGAGCACGGCAGCCACGCTCGTGCTCACCAGGTCCGTCAGCAGCTCGACCCGCTCCGCCTCGGCCAGCCCGGCGAGACGGGCACCCACGGACGACGCGTCGCTGCCCGGTTCCGGGGCCGTCGCCCGGAGGGCCAGGAGGGCCTGCGCTTCGGGGAGCCCGCGCAGTGTCGGGCTCGGCCGCCCGGCGGTGAACGCGGGCACCAGCCGGTCCCACGCGATGTCGGCGACGGCCGAGCAGGTCTCGTCGCGGTCGAGCGCCTGCTGCAACGCCTCGATGGCGATGTCCGGTGCCATCGCGAGCACACCCACCCGGTCGAGCCGGCGGGCCATCTCGGGCCCGACCCCACCACCGCCGTCCCAGACGCCCCACGCGATCGACGTTGCGGGCAGCCCCTCGTCGCGACGACGGCGCGCCAGCGCGTCGAGGAACGCGTTCGCCGCCGCGTAGCTGCCCTGGCCCGGTGAGCCGAGCACGCCGGCGAACGAGGAGAACATCACGAACGCGGAGAGCTCCCGCCCGGCGGTGAGCTCGTGCAGGTGCGCAGCGGCGTCCACCTTGGCCCGCAGCACCGCGGCCGCCCGGTCCGGGGTCAGCGCGTCGAGCAGGCAGTCGTCGACGACCCCCGCCGCGTGGACCACCGTGGTGAGCGAGGGCAGCGAGGCGAGCAGCCGCTGGACCGCGGCCCGGTCGGCGACGTCGCACGCCTCGACCGTCACGCGTGCACCGAGCTCGGTGAGCTCGGCCGCGAGCTCGGCGGCACCGGGCGCCGCCGGGCCCCGCCGGCTGGTCAGCACGACGTGCTCGGCTCCGCCGCGCACGAGCCAGCGGGCGACGTGGGCCCCGAGGCCCCCGGTGCCGCCGGTGACCAGCGCGGTCCCGGTCGGCTTCCACCGCCCGCCCGGCGCGGTCCCGGTCGCGGCCCGGACGAGCCGGCGGCCGAACACGCCGCTGGCCCGGACGGCGACCTCGTCCTCGCCGTCGAGGCCGCCCAGGACCGCCAGCAGCCCGCGCGCCGCCGCGTCGTCGAGGGTGTCCGGGAGGTCGACCAGCCCGCCCCAGCGCTGGGGGTACTCCAGCGCGGCGATCCGGCCGAGTCCGCCGATCACCGCCTGCATCGGGCGGCGCAGCGGGTCGGCGCGGTCGACCGAGACCGCCCCGGACGTGACGCACCACAGCGGGGCGTCCACGGCGGCGTCACCCAGCGCCTGGACCAGCGCAACCGTCCACGCCGCGCCGCGGGAGAGCATCGACCCGGCGGAG
>DASQMQ010000006.1:0-10220 GCA_035645455.1 Pseudonocardia sp. | reverse complement strand
GCTGGCCTTCCAGCGTCGCGACGTCTGACCGAGCCGGACGTCACCCGGCGACGGGCGGCGCGAGGGCGGCCAGCGCGAGGTCGACGACAGTGTCGGCGTACCGCTCGGTGAGCGGTCCGGTCCGCAGCATCCACCGGTGGTAGGGCGGTCCGATGAGCAGCTCCACGGCCTGGTCGAGGTCGACGTCGGGGCGCAGCTGGCCGGCCCGCTGCGCCGACCGCAGCCGATCCTTGATCGCGTCGAGGTGCGGGCGGAGCAGTCGCTCGCGCACCTGCTCGGCCAGCGCGTCGTGGGCGAGGGTCTCGATGGTGAGGGCGCGGGAGACCGCGGACAGGTGCGGGTCGGCCAGCTCGGCGACGGTGGACCGGATCACCGAGTACAGGTCGGCCCGGACGTCGCCGGTGTCCGGCAGGGCGGCGTCCCGGATCACCGCCGGGTCGGCCATCGCGTCGAGGATGATCGCGCCCTTGCCCGGCCACCAGCGGTAGATCGTCTGCTTGCCCACCCCGGCCCGGGCCGCGATCGCCTCGATCGTCAGGTCCGCGTAGCCGGTCTCGGCCAGCAGCTCCATCGCCGCGGCCAGGATGGCGTGCCGCGAGCGTTCGTTGCGGCGGGCGGGATCGGGGCCGCTGCGCGGGCTCATCCGAGGACCCTACCCCGACGTGAGACGGACCGTCTCGTCTTGACGAAGGGGGAGCCGGCTGCCACGGTGGTTCAGGCGAGACGAACCGTCTCGTCTACGATCTGCGACGAAAGGCAGGACCGGTGCGCACCGCCCACCTCGCGATGATCAGCATCCCCGCCCACGGGCACGTCAACCCGTCCCTCGACGTGATCCGGACACTGGTCGAGCGGGGCCACCGGGTCACCTACGCCAACGCGCCGTCGTTCGGCGACGTCGTCCGCGGCGTCGGCGCCGAGTTCAAGCCCTACCGCTCGACGCTCCCCGGTCCGGGGGAGTCGTGGACCGCCGACCAGATCGACGCGCTGACGCTCTTCCTCGACGACGCGATAGCCATGCTGCCCCAATTGGAGACCGCCTACGCCGGCGATCGGCCCGACCTGTTCCTCTACGACATCGCCGGTGCGCCCGCCCGGCTGCTCGCCCAGCGGTGGGGGGTGCCGGCCGTGCAGCTCTCGCCGACCTTCGTCGGCTGGGACGGCTACGAGCAGGAGATGGCGCCGGCCATCGAGGCGATGCGCAGCGATCCGCGCGGCGCAGACTACTACCGCCGCTACACCGAATGGCTGACTGCGCAGGGCTCGACCGTGACCGACAGCATCGCGTTCCAGGGGCGCCCGGAGCGCTGCTTGGCGCTGATCCCGCGCGCCATGCAGCCGCACGCCGACCGCACCGACCCCGACGTCGTCAGCTTCGTCGGCCCCGTCCTCGGCGACCGCTCCGACCAGGGCACCTGGACCAGGCCGGAGCAGGCGGAGAAGGTGCTGCTGGTGTCGTTGGGCTCGGAGTTCACCGACCATCCCGACTTCTACCGGCGCTGCGCCGCGGCCTTCGGAGAACTGCCGGGGTGGCACACGGTGCTGCAGGTCGGCCGGCACGTCGATCCGGGCGCGCTCGGCGAGCTGCCGGCCACGGTCGAGGTCCACTCGTGGGTGCCGCAGCTCGCCGTTCTGGAGCAGGCCGACGCCTTCCTGACCCATGCCGGCATGGGCGGCAGCAGCGAGGGCCTCTACTGCGGCACGCCGATGATCGCGGCGCCGCAGGCGGCCGACCAGTTCGACAACGCCGATCGGCTGGTCACCCTCGGCGTTGCGCGCCGGATCGACAGCGACACGGTCACCGTGGCGGAGCTCCGGGCCGCGCTGGTCGACCTCGTCGGGGACCCGGACGTCCGTCGGCGCACGGCCGAGCTCCGCCGGGAGCTGCGGGAGCAGGCCGGAGCTGATCGGGCCGCGGACCTCATCGAGGCCGAGCTGATCCGGTCGCCGGCCCAGGCGTGAGCGCGGGGGCGTCGATGGCCGCGCCCGCGGCCCGGACGAGATGGGTGAGCAGGGCGGCGGTCGGGGGCGGGTCGGGCGGCGAGCCGTGGACGGCGGCGTGCACGGTCCGGCGGTCGCCGTCCAGGGCCACGCACCGGACGTCCGGGCGGCGGGTCGCGGCGAGCGCCAGGCCGGGCAGGGTGGCGACCCCGAGTCCGGCCGCGACCAGTGCTTGGACGGCGACGTAGTCGTCGGTGGTGAAGGCGACGTCCGGGATGAAGCCGGCGGCGGCGCAGGACCGCAGGAGGTGGGCGCGGCACCGCTCGCAGCCGGTGATCCAGCGGCTCCCGGCGTGGTCGCGCAGGGCGTCGCCGGGCGTGTCCGGGGGCGTGACCAGGTGCATCTGCTCCTCGAGCAGGGGGATGCGGCGCAGGCCGTCATCGATCGGGTCGCCCCCGGGGTAGCCGAAGGTCACTGCCAGGTCGACCTCGCCGGCGCGCAGCAGCGCGGCTGCGTCCGGCGGCTCGGCCTCGGTCAGCCGCAGCTCGACCTCGGGGTGCGCGGCGGCGAACCCGGCCGCGGCCACCGGCACGAACGTCCCCAGCGCGGAGGGGAACGCGGCCAGCCGCACCCGCCCCGCGGTCAGCCCGGTGTGCGCGTCGAGCTCGGCCTCGGCGGCGTCCAGCCGGGCCAGGATCTCCTCGGCCCGGGCCGCCAGCACCAGCCCGGCGTCGGTGAGCCGGATGCCGCGACCGACCCGCTGCACCAGCCGGCTGCCGGTCTCGGCCTCCAGCCGGGCCAGGTGGTGGCTGATCGAGGGCTGGGCGTAGCGCAGGGCGCGAGCGGCGGCGGTCATCGAGCCGTGCCGGGCCACCGCGACCAGGACCCGCAGCCGGTTCACGTCCAGCACGGCGTCAACCTATCAACCTGGTCGATGGATTTCCGCAAGACTTGGCATTGGACTGATCGGAACTTCGCCGCGAGGCTGGTCGCATGGAGCCCACGCCCGACTTCGCCGACATCCTCCGAGCCCGTGACCTGCTGGCGGGGCACCTGCCGCCGACCCCGATGTGGTCCTACCCGGCGCTGGACGCCGTCGTGGGAGCGACGGTGTTCGTCAAGCACGAGAATGTGCAGCCGATCGGGGCGTTCAAGGTCAGGGGCGGGCTGACCCTGCTGGCCGGGATGAGCCCGGCGGACCGCGCCCGCGGGTTGACCACCTTCTCCACCGGCAACCACGCCCAGTCGCTGGCGTACGCCTGCGCCGCGTTCGGCGCATCCTGCACCGTGGTCATGCCCGCCGGGGCCGACGCGGTCAAGGCCCGGGCGGTGCGGGCGCTGGGCGCGACCGTCGTGCTGCACGGCGCCGACCTGGCAGCCACGCAGGCCCGGGCCGAGCAGGAGGCGGCGGCCACCGGGTCGCTGCTGATCGGGCCGGCGGACACGCCGGCACTCATCGCCGGGGTCGGGACGGCCTACCTGGAGGTCTTCGCCGCGCAGCCCGCGCTGGACGCGGTGGTCGTCCCGGTCGGCAGCGGGACCGGGGCCGCCGCGGCCGGGCTGGTGGCGGCCGAACTCGCCCCGCGCTGCCGGGTCGTCGGCGTCCAGTCCTCGGCGTCGCCGGCCGCGCACGACTCCTGGCGGTCCGGGACCTGCGTGCAGCGACCCGACCGCACCGCCGTCGCGGGCCTGGCCACCGGGCGCGGCTTCGAGTTGCCGCAGCGCCTGCTCCGGACCGGGTTGGCCGACTTCCACCTGGTCAGCGACGATCAGATCGCCGACGCCCAGCGGTTGCTGGCCAGCCACGCGCACACCCTCGCCGAGGGTGCCGGGGCCGCCGCGCTGGCCGCCGTGCTCGCCCGGCCGGAGGAGTTCGCCGGGCAGCGGATCGCGGTCGTCTGTTCCGGGGGCAACGCCTCGGCCGCGGAGATCGCCGCGCTGGCCGCGACCGAGCCCGTGCCGTCGCCGGTCTGATGATCCTGATGGCCGGCCCGCGGTCGTTCGGTCAGCTCGGCGCGGCCCTCCCGGAGCTGAGCGACGAGGTCCTCACCGAGCGGCTGGCGCAGTTGCGCCGGCCCGGCCTGGTGCACCGCGAGGTCCGCCCAGGTTTCCCGAGTCGGGTCAGCTACGCGCTCACCGAGGCGGGCCGCGGTCTGCGGCCCCTGCTCGTCGAGTTGTACCGGGCGGGGGAGCGGCTGCCGGATCAGAACGCGGTGATCCCGATCAGCCACCCGACCAGGTAGGTCGCCGCCGCCGCGATGACGCCGAAGCCGAGCTGGCGCAGGGCGCTCGCCCACCACGTCCTCGTGGTGAACCGCGAGGTCAGGGCGCCCGCGCCGACCAGCCCGGCGGCGCCGACGGCGAGCCCGGCGACCAGCGAGTCGAACCCGAGCAGGTAGGGGACCAGCGGCAGGGTGCCACCCATCACGAAGCACAGGAACGACGACACCGCCGCGGTCGACGGCGAGGGCTGCTCGTCGGGGTCCACGCCCAGCTCCTGGGTGATGTGCACGCGCAGCGCCAGGTCGGCGTCGGCGTGCACCTCGCGCGCGACGGCCTGCGCGGTCTCCGCGGTCAGCCCCATCCGCCGGTACACGTCCACCAGTTCGGCCTGCTCGGCGTCGGGGTGGCGGCGGATCTCCTCGCGCTCGAGGGCCACCTCCGCGGCGACGGCGTCGTTCTGCGCGCCGACCGAGGCGAACTCGCCCAGCGCCATGGAGAACGCGCCGGCCACCACCCCGGCGACGCCGGTCAGGATGATGATCTCGCGGCTGGCGCCGCCCCCGCCGACCCCCGCCACCAGCGCGATGGTGGTGACCAGCCCGTCCATCGCGCCGAACACGGCCGCGCGCAGCCAGCCGCCGGACACGTCCCGATGGTGGTGGGCGCCGGCCGCGTGCGGACCGGCGGCGGGGTTCGACGAGGTCACAGCCCCAGGATACGCTCCCAGACCATCCACACTGGACCCAAGCGAGGATGTGCTCAGGTCGCGCGAGCCTGCCCTCAGCCCGACACTGGGTCGGTGAGCAGGAAGGACGACGTCGACGACGCTCCGCTCTGGGTGTTCGGCGACCAGCTCGGGCCGCACGTGCACAGCACCGACGAGCACGCCCACCGCGAGGTGGTGCTGGTCGAGTCGGCGCTGGTGCTGCGCCGGCGTCGCTACCACCGCCAGAAGCTGCACATCGTGCTGTCCGGGATGCGGCACCTGGCTGCCGAGCTCGGCGACCGGGCCACCCACCTGCGGGTGGACGGCTACCGCGAGGCGCTGGAGCGGGTCGGGCGGCCCGTCGTGGTGCACGAGCCCACCTCGCACGCCGCCGCGGACCTGGTGGCGCGGTTCCGCGAGGAGGGCCTGGTCGCGGAGGTCCTGCCCACCCCGACGTTCGCGCTGCCGCGCGCGGAGTTCGACGCCTGGGCCGGCGACCGCGAGACCTTCCGGATGGAGGACTTCTACCGCTCCCAGCGCCGGCGCTTCGACGTGCTCATGGAGGGCGGCGAGCCGGTCGGCGGGCGGTGGAACTACGACCGGGAGAACCGCGAGCCGCCGCCCAAGGGGCAGGTCCGCCTCGACGTGCCCGGCCCGTGGCAACCACCCGAGGACGAGATCGACCAGCGGGTGCGCGCCGACCTGGACGCCATGGACCTGCCCACGGTCGGCCGGGACGGACCGCGCTGGTTCGCCGTGACCGCGGCCGAGGCCCGCCGCGCGCTCGCCCACTTCGTCATCCACCGGCTGCCGACCTTCGGCCCGCCCGAGGACGCGATGCTGTCCCAGGACTGGGCGATGGCCCACTCGCTGCTGTCCGTGCCGCTGAACCTGGGCCTGCTGCACCCGCTCGACGTCGTCGGCGAGGCCGAAGCCGCCTACCGCACCGGCGACGTCCCGCTGCCCAGCGCGGAGGGCTTCGTCCGGCAGGTGCTCGGCTGGCGCGAGTACATCTGGCAGCTGTACTGGCGGTTCGGCCGGGACCACCCGCGGCGCAACGCGCTGGGCGCGCACACCCCGCTGCCGGACTGGTGGCGCGACCTGGACTCCGACGCGGTGACCGCGGCCTGCCTGCGCTCGGCGCTGGAGGGCGTCCGCGACCGCGGCTGGACCCACCACATCCAGCGGCTGATGGTGCTGGGCAACCACGCCCTGCAGCGCGGCTACCAGCCCCGCGAGCTGTCGGACTGGTTCCGCGAGGCGTTCGTCGACGGGTTCGAGTGGGTGATGCCGCCGAATGTGATCGGGATGAGCCAGCACGCGGACGGCGGGCTGCTGGCCACCAAGCCCTACGCCTCCGGCGGCGCCTACATCAACCGGATGTCCGACCACTGCGCCGGCTGCGCCTACGACCCCCGCAAGCGGCTGGGCGAGGACGCCTGTCCGTTCACCGCCGGGTACTGGGCCTTCGTGCACCGCCACCAGGCCGGGCTGGCGGCCAACAACCGCACCGCGCGGGCCGTGGCCGGCATGCGTCGGTTGACCGACCTGGAGGCGGTGCTGGAGCAGGAGTCGGCCCGGGAGACCTTCTGAGCTGCCGATCGCTAGGCTGAACGTGTGAAGTCCAGCCGTGCCCTCGATGCCGTCGGCACCGCGGCACGGCTCGGCCTGGCCGCGGTCTGGCTGGTGTCCGGCGTGCCCAAGGCGCTCGATCCGGACCAGACCTACGTCGCGGTCCGCGCCTACGACGTGCTCCCCACCGCCGGCGTCGAGGTGGTCGCGGCGCTGCTGCCGTGGGTGGAGATCGCGTTCGGGGTGCTGCTGCTGGTCGGGGTGGGCACCCGGGTGGTCGCGGTGGCGGCGCTGGCGCTGCTGGTGGTGTTCATGGCCGGTGTCGCGCAGGCGTGGGCGCGCGGGTTGTCGATCGACTGCGGCTGCTTCAGCGGCGGCGGGACCGTCGCCCCCGGTGAGACGGCGTACCCGCAGGAGCTGCTGCGCGACACCGGCTTCGCGCTGCTGGCCTGCTGGCTGATCGTCCGACCGCGCACGATCGCGTCGCTGGACTCGCGGCTCGTCGACTCAGGAAGGACCTGACCATGGGTGGAGCAGCGCGCAACGAGCGGCGTCGCAAGCAGCAGGAGGCCGCGGACAAGCTGGCCGCGGCCGGCATCGACACCGGCAAGCGGTCGTCCGGCCCCAACCGGACGGGCTTGATCGTGGTGGCCGCGGTCGTGGTGATCGCGCTGGTCATCGGCGGGTTCGTGCTGTGGTCGCGGTCCGGGACCAGCGAGCCGGTGGCGGCGACCTACCCGGTCGAGCTGTCCGGGGCGGTGGTCACCGCGGGCACCGGCCCGGTGACAGTCGACGTCTACGAGGACTTCCTCTGCCCGCAGTGCGAGCGGTTCGAGGAGCGCTACGGCGACGAGATCACCACCGCGCTGAACGAGGGCCGGGTCACCGTGCGCTACCACGCGATCTCGATCCTCGACCGGCTCACCGACCCGGCGGGCTACTCGACGCGGGCGGCCAACGCCGCGCTCTGCTCGGCCTCGGCCGGCATCTTCCCGGCCTACCACGAGCGGCTGTTCGACGAGCAGCCCGCCGAGGGCGGCTCCGGGCTGACCGACGAGCAGCTGATCGCGTTCGGCACCGAGCTGGGCGCCGGCCCCGACTTCGCGGCCTGCGTCACCGGCGGCACCCACACCGCCGGCATCGCCAGCGGGACCCAGGCCGCCGCGACCGACCCCGCCCTGCAGACCAACGGCACCTTCGGGACGCCGACCGTCGCCGTCGGCGGCCAGAAGATCGACCTGAACAACACGGGCTGGCTGCAGGACGCGATCGCCGGCTGAGGTCCGCCGCGCCCGCTCCCGCCCGGCCGCGGGGCCTGCCCGTGGCCGCAGTCGCCGCACGTCGGGGCTCGCGCAGCTCGTGGGGTGCCGTCACAGCCCGCCGGTGGGGCTGTGACGACCTCCGGTGGGCTGCGACGACCTCCGGTGGGCTGCGACGACCGCCGGGGGTCCGCGCGACCTGCGATGGTCGGCGAGACCGGCGGTGACGCCCCGGCTTCAGCGGTCCTGCCTCAGCTCGGGGTCCGCGAGGGGTGGTCCCAGGTGATGGTGGGCCGGGTGCCGCCGAGGTGCCGGCCGAACCAGTCCAGGATGATCTCCGCGCGCTGCACCCGGTGCCGCGGCGAGCCGCTGCGGGAGAGCTCGTGGCCCTCCTCGGGGAACCGCCAGTACTCCACCGGCCGCCCGAGCAGGCGCAGCGCCACGAACAGCTGGTCGGCCTGCTCGACGGTGCACCGCAGGTCGTCCTCGGAGTGCAGGACCAGCACCGGGGTGTGGATGTCGGCGACCTGGTGGATGGGCGAGAGCCGCCGGTAGACCTCGGGCGCCTCGACGTGGCTGACGCCGAGCTCGTGCCGGAAGAACCCGGCGAAGTCCGAGGCCCACTCCAGCGACTCCAGGTTGTTCGCCGCCCGCTCGCTGCACGCGGCCGCGAACCGGTCGGTGTTGGCGATCAGCCAGGTGGTCAGGTAGCCGCCGTAGGAGCCGCCGAGCACCCCCACCCGCTCCGGGTCGAGGTCGCCGTCGCGCTCCAGGGCCGCGTCCAGCACCGCCAGCACGTCCTGGGCGTCGATCCCGCCCCACCCGGTGCCCGGGTGCTCCGCGGCTTCCGGCGGCCGGACCGAGCGGGCCCAGGCGTCGGTCTGCCCGGTGGAGCCGTGCGGGTTGCAGTAGACGACCGCGTAGCCGGCGGCCACCCACAGCTGGAACTCGTCGAACCAGCCGTTGGTGTACTGCGACATCGGGCCGCCGTGGATGGACAGCAGCACCGGCAGCCGCCGGCCCGCGGGTACCTCGGCCGGGCGCACCAGCCAGGCGTCGATCTCGTCGTCGCCGGCCGGGGAGGGCACCCGGAAGTGCTGCGGCGCGACCGCCGGCACCGCCCGGTGGAAGGTCTCGCCGAGCGTGGTCAGCCGCCGCTCGGTGCCGTCCGGGTCGAGCACGAACAGCTCCGGCAGCTCCGTCGGCGTGCTCGCGACGAACGCCAGCACCCCGCCGGCCAGGTCGAACCCGGTGATCACCCGCGTGCCGCCGAGCACGCGCCGCGCCGGACCGGAGCCGTCCGCGGGGATCCGGTAGACGTGCACGTCGCCGCGGTCCTCGATGGGGAACAGCAGGTCCTCACCGTCCCAGAGCGGGGCGCGGGCACCCGGCAGCGGCGCGCACTGCCGGTCGAGCTCCGCGGTGAGCACCCGCTGCTCGCCGGTGGCGACGTCGGTGACCGCGACCTGGGAGTGCGAGGGCAGCACCCGGACGTCCGCGGCCAGCGAGGCGATCGCCGTGCCGTCCGGACTCCAGGCCGGGCGCGAGTGCGACAGGCCGCGGTCGGTGAGCGGGCGCGGCTCGCCGTCGGCGGTGACGTCGACCAGGTACAGGTCCTCGACCAGGTCGAGGTCCCAGTCCTTCCGCCGGCCGACCCCGACCGCGAGCCGGCGGCTGTCCGGCGCCCAGACCGGACCACCGTGCTCGAAGGGCCCACCGGCCACCAGCCGTGGCGGGGCGGACCCGTCGGTGGGGACCACGAACACCGAGCGCGGCCGGTCGATCGTCCAGCCGGTGCCGTCGACCCGGGAGAACAGCCGGTCGATCCGCCGCGGTGGCCGGGCCCGCTCGTCGTCGCCGTCGGCGTAGCGGCCGGCGCGTTCGCGGGAGGCGAAGGCGATGTGCCGCCCGTCCGGCGACCACACCGGCGCCTCCACCCCCTCCGGCCGCTCGCACAGCGTCAGCGTCTCGCCCGGCCCGCCGACCACCATGACGTGCAGCGTCCCCGCGCCGGAATCCCCGGAGCGACGGCTGGTGAAGGCGAGCCGCCGCCCGTCTGGCGACCAGACCGGCTGCGCGTCGCCGTGCGCACCGGAGGTGAGCTGGTAGGGCGGCGCGGACCCGTCGGTCGCGGCCAGCCAGACGGCACTGCGGTAGCGGTTGGCGTCCAGGTCGACACGGGTGACCACGAAGGCGACCAGGGAACCGTCGGGGGAGACCCTCGGATCGGCGAGGGCGTGGAGGCGTCCGATGTCTGCGGGTTGCACGATCGTGACGCTAGAGCACCGGGCCGACGACCCGCCCCGGTTTGCGGTGCCCCCGGCGGCGGAGGCTGGAGGGGATCGTGTAACTTCGTCCTCGCAAGGGGCTGTGGCGCAGCTGGTAGCGCACTTGACTGGCAGTCAAGGGGTCAGGGGTTCGAATCCCCTCAGCTCCACTCTTGCTGCCTAGGCCCCGCCACCTGAGTTGGACCAGGTCAGGCGGGGTTTCTGCGTGCTGCGATGATCTTGCTGTGATCG
>DASQMQ010000005.1:0-9264 GCA_035645455.1 Pseudonocardia sp. | reverse complement strand
CGCTGCGGCTGCAGCCGCGGTCCGGGCGCAGCCGCATGGTGCTGCTGGTGCTGTTCATCCTGCTGACCCTGGCCGCCGTCGCAGTGGGTGTGTACGTACTCCGGACGGTGGTGTTCGCCGCACCCGATGCGGCGGGGTCGGGGACCACGGCGACCTCGACCGGTAGCGTGTCGGCCGGGGACGGTCTGGCCGTGGACGTCCCGGTCGCCGCACCGGCCGGTCCGGCGCCCGCGAGCGGTACGACGGCCGACGTGGGGGGGCGCGCAGTGGACGGTGGCGTCCGGTGAGCCCGCACAGCCGACGCCCCGGCGCTCGGCGTACACGCTCGGTGCCCGGGGGGGCGCGCACCGGGGCAGTGTGGCGCGGAAAGATGTCCGAAACACCCACGACTCCCAGGAACCGGCAGCGATGACCACCTCGCGACTGTTGTCAGATCGGTACGAGCTGGGCGAGGTGCTCGGCTACGGCGGCATGTCCGAGGTGCACCGCGGGCTGGACACCCGGCTGGGCCGCGACGTCGCGATCAAGGTGCTGCGCGCGGACCTCGCCCGCGACCCGCAGTTCCTGATGCGGTTCCGCCGGGAGGGGCAGAACTCCGCGGCGCTGAACCACCCGGCCATCGTCTCGGTCTACGACACCGGCGAGGTCGCCGGCGAGTCCGGCCCGCTGCCCTACATCGTCATGGAGTTCGTCGACGGGCAGACCCTGCGCGAGATCGTCAAGACGCAGGGCCCGATGAGCCAGCACAAGGTCATGGAGGTGATGGCCGACGTCTGCGCCGCGCTGGACTTCAGCCACCGGCACGGGATCATCCACCGGGACGTCAAGCCGGCCAACATCATGATCACCCGGGCCGGCGCGGTGAAGGTGATGGACTTCGGCATCGCCCGGGCGCTGGGCGAGGGCCAGAACGTCACCCAGACCGCGGCGGTGATCGGCACCGCCCAGTACCTGTCGCCGGAGCAGGCCCGCGGCGAGGCGGTCGACGCGCGCAGCGACGTCTACGCGGCCGGCTGCGTGCTCTACGAACTGCTCACCGGCGAGCCGCCGTTCACCGGCGACACCCCGGTCGCGGTGGCCTACCAGCACGTGCGCGAGGACCCGAAGCCGCCGTCGCAGGTCAACCCGAACATCCCGCCCGCGCTGGACGCGGTGATCCTCAAGGCGCTGTCGAAGAACCCGGCCAACCGCTACCAGTCCGCCGCCGAGCTGCGCGCCGACCTGGTCCGGGTGCGCTCCGGGCAGAACCCGATGGCCCCGATGGTGATGAGCGAGGACGAGCGCACGGCCATGCTGGCCAGCGGCCCGGCCACCAGCCGGATGAGCGGTCGGCACGGTCTGCCCGCCGCCGGTGGCCCGGCCACCGACTACTACGACGACGATTCCGGGCGCAGCACCGGTCGGATCGTCGGGGTGGCGCTCGCGGTGGCGGCCGTGCTGGGCGTGGTCGGTTTCGTGGTCTACCAACTGCTGCTGGCCGGTCCGCCGGAGCCCAGGCAGGTCGCGGTACCGACGCTGGCCGGGCTGAGCGAGCAGGACGCCCGCAACCAGATCACCGCACTGGGGCTGCGGGTCGGCGAGGTCACCCAGGTCGAGTCGCGTCCCGACGAGATCCTCAAGGTGGTCAGCTCCGACCCGCCGGCCAGCACCGCGATCGCCGAGCGGAGTCCGGTCAACCTGGCGATCGGCCGCGGACCGGCCGAGGTGAACGTGCCCCGGCTGCTGGACCGCAGCGCGGCCGAGGCCGAGCAGGAGCTCACCGCGGTGGGCCTGGTGCTGGGCACCACCACCGAGGAGGAGACCGCGGACGCGGCCAAGGTCGGGAAGGTCATCCGGACCGACCCGGAGCCCGGCGAGAAGGTCGCCGGCGGCACCCCGGTCAACATCGTGGTGGGCACGGAGCAGACCACGGTGCGGGTGCCGGACGTGGAGGGCGACAGCATCGAGGACGCGGTGCGCGCCCTGCAGGCCGCCGGCCTCACGGTCAGCTCCTCCGCCGAGGAGGTCGACTCCAGCATCGGCCGTCGACTGGTGGTCGGTACCAGGCCGGCGGCCGGCAGCACGGTCGACCCGGGAACCCAGATCACCGTCCTGGTCTCCAACGGGGAGGGCGTCGAGATGCCCAACCTGATCGGCAAGCAGCCGGAGGAGGCGGTGCAGGAACTCGCCGAGCTCGGGCTGACCAACGTCCTGCGCGAGGAGGACCGGGGCGCCGACGAGGACGACGAGAACAAGGTGACCGAGCAGTCGATCGACCCGGGCGACCCGGTGTCCATCGGCGACCAGATCACCATCACCTTCGGCAACCCGCCGGGCGGGGTCAACGGCTGAGCGGACCCGGCTCGGCGCACCCGGTCCAGCGGACCCGGTGGGCCCCGGGAACCGGGGCGACGCCGCACCGCCCGCTCGGGGAGACTGGGGCCATGCGCGTCCTCGTCGTCGACAACTACGACAGCTTCGTCTACAACCTCGTCCAGTACCTGGCCCAGCTCGGCGCGCAGACCACCGTGCGGCGCAACGACGAGGTCGACCCCGCCGAGCTCGACGACGTCGACGGCGTGCTGATCAGCCCCGGACCGGGCACCCCGGAGCGGGCCGGGCGCAGCATCGAGGTCATCCACCGCAGCGCCGAGCGGGAGCTGCCGCTGCTCGGGGTCTGCCTGGGCCACCAGGCGATCGGCGTCGCCTACGGCGGGGTGGTCGACCGCGCCCCCGAACTGCTGCACGGCAAGACCTCGCTGGTGCACCACGCCGATCCGGGGGGCGGGGCCGACGTGCTGGCCGGGCTGCCCGACCCGTTCGTGGCCACCCGCTACCACTCGCTCTCCATCCGGCCGGAGACCCTGCCGGCCGAGCTGGAGGTCACCGGGCGGACGGACAGCGGTGTGATCATGGCGCTGCGGCACCGCGAGCTGCCGCTGCACGGCGTGCAGTTCCACCCCGAGTCGGTGCTCACCGAGGGTGGCCACCGGCTGCTGGCGAACTGGATGGCCGCGGCCGGCCACCCGGTGCCGGAGCCGACGGTGGCCGCGCTGACCGCCGAGACCGCGGCGGTCAGCGCCCGCGCCTGAGCGCGGCGCGATACCGTGGGGAAACCGCACCGGGGATCTCGGGCACCCGGCCGTCCGTCACGCGAGGTTCAGCACACATGCCGAAGTCGAAGGTCCGCAAGAAGACCGTCTACACGCCGCCGTCCGGCGACCGGCGCACCACCACCACCCCGGTGAAGGTGCAGGGCCCGACCCATCCGGTCTACATCGCCGTGATGTTCGGGCTGATGCTGACCGGGCTGGCCTGGCTGGTGGTCAACTACCTGGCCGGCGAGTCGATCGGGTTCATGGTCGCGCTGGGCTCGTGGAACTTGGCGATCGGCTTCGCGCTCATCGTGATCGGGCTGCTGATGACGATGCGGTGGCGCTGACCCCAGCCGCTGCGGACGACCGGGCCCGGGAGTGGAGCCCGGCGGCCGGGCTGGTCGCGCTCTGCTGGCTCGGCGCCCTGGCCGCGCTCGGCTGGTGCGCCCTGCTCTGGACGACCTACGCCGACCCGGCCGGCCGGCTGATCGCCGGGCTCGCCGCGGTCGGCCTGCTGGTGGCCGCGGTGGTCGGCACCCGGGCCCGCCCCCGGCTGCGGGTCGACGAGCACGGGCTGACCGTCGGCGGGGTGTTCGGCACCCGGCACCACCCGTGGCCGCTGGTCGCCGACGTGCGGGTGCTGCAGATGCGCCGGATGGGGCTGCGCCGCTCCCTGCTCGAGGTCGACACCCTGACCCCGGGCGGCGACGAGGGCCTGCTGGTGTTCGGCCGGTTGGAGCTGGCCGAGGACCCGGAGGACGTGGCCCCGCAGGTGCTCGCGCTGCGCCCGGCGCGCGGCCGGCCCACCGGCTGACCGCGCGCTCAGCGCAGCGTCGTCACCCAGCTCAGCAGCAGCACCAGCACCGCCAGCCCGACGAGGACCCCGGCCTGCACGGCGTTGCGGTTGCGGGCGGGCGCGTACACCAGCCCGGCCGTCGCCGCGGCCCCGACCACCAGCCCGCCCAGGTGCCCGATCAGCGAGATCCCCGGGATCACCACGCTGATCACCACGTTCACCACGATCAGGCCGATCACCTGCCCGATCGGGAACCGCATCCGGCGCAGCACCACGGCCAGCCCGCCCATCAGCCCGAACACCGCGCCGGACGCCCCGGCCACCTGGGCGCCGGCCGGGTAGAACGCCATCACCGCGGCGGACCCCCCGAGCAGCGCGACCAGGTACACCGCGATGAACCGGCCGCGGCCCAGCACCCGCTCCAGGTCCCGGCCCAGCACGAACAGGGCCAGCATGTTGAACACCAGGTGGATCAGGCCGATGTGCAGGAAACCGGCGGTCAGCAACCGCCACCACTCCCCCGCGGCGACCAGTCCGGGCACCAGCGACCACGCGCCGAACAGCGGAGCGGCGAAGTTGCCGTTGACGCTGCCGGCCTGCACGGCCGTCCACAGGAAGATCGCGATGTTGAGCGCGATGAGGGCCGGCACCACCACCGGGCGCTGCCCGGGCTCGGCCCCGGCCACGGTGGTACCGCGGCGGACCTCGCGCCGGCCCTCGGCGACGCAGTCCACGCACTGGTAGCCCACCGACGCCTCGCGCAGGCACTCCGGGCAGGCCGGCTGCCCGCAGCGCGCGCAGCTCAGCCCGGTGGCCCGGTCCGGGTGGCGGACGCAGGCGGCCGGCATCCCCGGCGGCGGACCGTCGGGCGGGACCGGGGGCCCGGCCGGGGACGTCACCCGATCAGTCCGCGATCTCGATGCGCTCGATGACGACGTCGTTGAGCGGGCGGTCGTTGCGGTCGGTGCGGGTGGCGGCGATGGCGTCCACCACCGTGCGGGACTCCGCGTCGGCGACCTCACCGAAGATGGTGTGCTTGCGGTTGAGGTGCGGGGTCGGGCCGACGGTGATGAAGAACTGCGAGCCGTTGGTGCCGGGGCCGGCGTTGGCCATGGCCAGCAGGTACGGCCGGTCGAAGCGCAGGTCGGGGTGGAACTCGTCGGCGAACTGGTAGCCGGGCCCGCCGCGGCCGGTGCCGGTCGGGTCGCCGCCCTGCAGCATGAAGCCGCTGATCACCCGGTGGAAGACCGAGCCGTCGTAGAACGGTCCGCTGTCGCCGCCGCTGGCGTTGGGCTGGGAGTAGTCCTGCTGCCCGGTCGCCAGCCCGACGAAGTTCTGCACGGTCTTGGGCGCGTGGTCGGGGTAGAGCTGGATGCGGATGTCGCCCTGGTTGGTCCGCAGGGTCGCGGTGGTCTTGGAGTGGGGTGCGGTCACGGGCCCCATCGTGCCAGCTCCGCGGATGGTCCGTCGGTCGGCGCCTCAGCCCGCCACCTCGTCGAGGAAGCCGGTCACCGCGCGCTCGTACGCCGCCGGGTCGGCGTTCCACGCCGCCGTGTGCTCCGCCCCGGGCACCTCCCGGTAGCGGATCGGCCAGTCCAGCCGGGGTGCCGCGGCGACCAGCGCGCGGGTGGCCGAGACCGGCACCGCGGTGTCGTCGTCGGTGTGCACGACCAGCGTCGGCGGTCGCACGGCCGGCGGGTTGCGCCGCAGGTCGAAGCGGTCGAAGTCGATCCCGATGCGGCGGGTGGTCACCGCGGAGGCCAGCGGCGACAGCACCGACGGCAACCGCCGGTTGCGGGCCTGCTGGCGCAGCGTGGCCCGCCAGTCGACCAGCGGGGCGTCCCACACGACCGCGGCCACCCGGTCCGCGTCCGGCGCGCGGTCGAGGTAGGCGCCGATGATGGCCGCGCCCATCGACCAGCCGTACAGCACCACCCGGTCCGCCCCGCGGCCGCGGACGTAGTCGACGGCCGCGGCCAGGTCGGTCCACTCGGTGTCGCCGAGGTGGTCGTGGCCGTCCGGGCTGGCCGGGGCCCCCTCGTCGTTGCGGTAGGCGGCCACCAGTACCGGGTGCCCGCGCCGGTGCAGCGCGGGCAGGATCCGCAGACCCTCGCGCAGCGAGCCGCCGCGCCCGTGCACCAGCACCACCCACGGCCGGTCGCCCCCGGGCACCAGCCACCCCGGGTAGTCGCCGAGCGGACCGGGCACCGCCACGGTCTCGAAGTCCAGGCCGACCGCGCCGGGGTCGGGGTCGTAGGGCCCGGTGTCCAGCACCGCCGCCGTCCCGACCGGTGGCACCGGACCGCCGAGCAGCGCGCGGACGACCTCGCGGCGCCCGGTGCCCAGCACCGGCCCGATCGCCGCCAGGCCGTCCGCCCAGCGCAGTCCCCAGACGCCGGGCTGGCAGGTCAGCCGGTTGGCCGCGAGCATCACCGCGCCGGCATCGGCGGCCAGCACCCGTTCCGGGAACGCGGTCTGGCGGGAGGTGTCCAGCAGCACCGAGGAGTACAGCCAGCCGATCCCGGCCGCCCCGCCGCCCAGGACCGCGCCCAGACCCAGGCCGATCACGGCCCCCGGGCCGACCCCGGAGCCGTTCCGCGTCCGCACCGCCATCCGGCCATGATCCCCGATCGGCGGCCGACCGCGGCATCCGCCGAGCGGTCAGCGCGGGCTGATCTCGCCCATCTTCCCCCAGCCGTCCTGCTCGACGCCCTGGATGCTGACGATGTCCGGGGTGCTGGCCACGACGTCGGGCATCCACCCCATCGCCGTCTTGAAGTGCTCGGAGCCGACGTGCGCGCCGCCCGCGTCGTCCTGGAATGCCTCGACCAGGACGAACTGGTTCGGGTCCTCGACGCTGCGCGACCACTCGAAGAACAGGTTGCCCGGCTCCGCCCGGGTGGCCCGGGTGAAGTCGTCCACCAGGGTGATCCACTCCTCGCTGCGCTCGGGTCGAATCGTGAACTTGACGACGATGAAGATCACTGTGCTCCTCCGGGCCCCGGTGCCGAACGCCCATTCTGGCCCGCCGGGCCGATCGGGGCGAGGGCCGCGCCGGGCGCGCCGAACCGATCGGCCAGGTGCGGTACGGTCCCGGGTCCTGGCCCGGCACCAAGGGCACGCCCGAGTACCTCTACCGCCGGTTCGGGTTCGAGCCGAGCGACCTCACCCGGATCCGGACCCGGCCGACCTGACCCGCACTGCCGGTGTTCCACGTGGAACACCGGCGTGCGGTGGGGTGCGCGCTGGACGACCGGTACCGGACCGGTTGCGGCCGCCGCACCCCGATCCGGCTCAGGCCGGTCGGACGTTGTGGTTGAGGTGGAACACGTTGCGCGGATCGTGGGCGGACTTCAGGGCGGCCAGCCGGGCCAGCTTGTCCGGCGGGTAGGCCCGCCGGACACCGGCAGCACCCTCGTCGGCCAGCGTGTTCACGTACGTCCCGCTGGCGAACGGCTCGATCGCGGCCGCGCAGCGCCGGGCCGCCGCCAGCCGGGCGCCGTCCTCGGCCGGGTCGGTCCACCGGGTCGCGGCCACGTACTCGAACAGCGTGCCGCGGTGGCTGAACGCGGTGTCGTCGTCGGGCACGTCGGCGATCGCCCCGCCGTAGGCCTGCAGGCCGACCGCGGGCAGCTGCTCGCCGGAGCCGTCCGCGCTGCCCCGGCGGACGAACGCCGCGATCGCGTCGTCGTCGAACCGGCGCAGGAAGTGGCCCTTCCAGTACCGGCGCAGGGCGTGGCCGTCGGTGGTGTCGTCGCGGCGCTGCAGCTGCAGGTAGGACAGCTCGGCGAGGTGCTCGGTGACCGGACGGCCCAGGGCGCGCACCGCCGGCGCCAGCCGCCGTCCCACCGCCGGGTCACCGACCCAGACGAACCCCACCGTGGTCAGCCCGTCGGCGCCGATCGAGGCGGTGAACGTGGCCTGCCGGGGCGCCTCGGCGTTGAGGTCCCGCCAGCCCCGCAGCACCGCGGGGGCCTGCTCGGGGCCGAAGCCGTACTCGGCGACCAGCGCCCGGGTGCCGACCTCGTGCAGCCGGAACTCGAACTCGGTCACGATCCCGAAGTTGCCGCCGCCGCCGCACAGCCCCCAGAACAGCTCCGGGTGCTCGTCGCGGGTCACCCGCAGCACCTGCCCGGCCGCCGTGACCAGCTCGAACGAGACGACGTTGTCGCAGGTCAAGCCGTACTGGCGGGCGAGCCAGCCCATCCCGCCGCCGAGCGTGAGACCGCCGACGCCGGTGTGCGAGACGTTGCCCGCCGTGGTGGCCAGGCCGTAGCGCTGGGCCTCGGCGTCGAGCGCGCCGAGCAGCGCGCCGCCCTGGACCCTGGCCAGCCGGCGCACCGGGTCGACCCGCACGCCGCCCATCGGGGTGAGGTCGACCATCAGCCCGCCGTCGGGGACGGACAGTCCGACGACGCTGTGCCCGCCGCACCGGACCCCCACCTCCAGGTCCAGCTCGCGGGCGGCGCGCAGGGCGGTCACCACGTCGCCGACGCCCGCGCAGCGCACGATCATCCGCGGCCGGTGGTCCACCATCGCGTTCCACACCGTGCGCGCCTCGTCGTAGCCGGTGTCGCCGGGGTGCAGCAGGTGCCCGTCCAGCCGGGCGGCCAGGTCCGTGGGATCGATCATGGCGGAAGCCTGACAGGAATCGGATCGGGCAATATGGTCCTTTCCGATGGCTGCATCGGGTACCAATCCGCGGTTCCTGGGTGAGTTCCCCATCGCGCTGCGGCGCGACGGCCGGGAGTCGCTGCACCGGCAGGTGGAGGCCGCCGTGCGGAACGGCATCCGGGACGGGCGGCTCCCGGCGGGCGCCCGGCTGCCGCCGACCCGGACCATGGCCGCCGACCTCGGCGTGTCCCGCGGGGTGGTCGTGGAGGCCTACCAGCAGCTCGTCGCCGAGGGCTACCTGACCGGCGGGTCGGGCGGCTACACCACGGTGGCCGCCCGGCCGCGGGAGAGCCCGACCGGTGCCCCGGCACCGGTCGCGCCGGTGCCCCAGCCGCGGATCGACTTCGGTTATGGGCGCGCCGACGTGGCCAACTTCCCGCGGGTGGAGTGGCTGCGCTCGATCCGCCGGGTGCTGGTCGAGACCCCGGGCGACCGGTTCCTCTACTCCGCCGGGCGCGGTGTGGCGGAGCTGCGCACGGCGCTGGCCGAGTACCTCAACCGGGTGCGCGGCACCGCGGCCGACCCCGAGGACATCGTGCTCTGCACCGGCTTCGCGCAGGGCGTCGCCCTGCTGGTCGGGCTGATGTCCGAGCGCGGGGCCCGGCGGCTGGCCGTCGAGGACCCGTCCGCCGACGACGACGCCCGGCTGGTGGCCCGGGCCGCCGGGATGGACGTGGTCGGCATCCCGGTCGGGGTGGACGGCATCGACGTCGACGCGCT
>DASQMQ010000004.1:0-11304 GCA_035645455.1 Pseudonocardia sp. | reverse complement strand
ATCACGGCGTTGGACTTGGGCGCCGTGGCGAGGTGCAGCGTGACCTGGGCCAGCGCGAGGCGGGCCTCGGGCAGCCCGACCAGCGCCACGACCTGGGCCGCGGCCACCGCGGCCGGCAGCGCGGTGGGGTCGGCCAGCCCGACGTCCTCGCTGGCGTGCACCATCAGCCGCCGGGCGATGAACCGCGGGTCCTCCCCCGCCATCAGCATCCGGGCCAGGTAGTGCAGCGCGGCGTCGGGGTCGGAGCCGCGGATCGACTTGATGAACGCGCTGATCACGTCGTAGTGCTGGTCGCCGGCGCGGTCGTAGCGCACCGCGACCTCGGTGACGGCCCGCTCCACGGCTGCCAGGTCCAGCACCGGGTCGTCCCCGGCCGGGCGGTCGACACCGAGCACGCCGTCGGCGGCGGCCTCCAGCGCGGTGAGGGCTCGGCGCGCGTCCCCGGCGGCCAACCGGACCAGCGCGTCCTCCGCCCCGGTGGACACCGCCACCGCACCGCCGAGCCCGCGCGGATCGGCGACCGCGCGCCGCAGCAGGGCCCGGACGTCGTCCTCGGTGAGCGACTGCAGCTGCAGCACCAGCGACCGCGACAGCAGCGGGGAGACCACCGAGAACGACGGGTTCTCGGTGGTGGCGGCGACCAGCAGCACGATCCGGTCCTCGACCGCGCCGAGCAGGGCGTCCTGCTGGGTCTTGGAGAACCGGTGCACCTCGTCGACGAACAGCACGGTCTGCTGGCCGCGGTGGTCGCGGCGGCGGCGGGCGTCGTCGATGACCGTGCGCAGCTCCTTGACCCCCGACGACAGCGCCGACAGCGCCACGAAGTGCCGCTCCCCGACGCCGGCCAGCAGCCGCGCGATCGTCGTCTTGCCGGTGCCGGGCGGGCCGTAGAGCAGCACCGACGCCGCCGCGCCGCCCTCGACCAGCCGGCGCAGCGGGGCCCCGGGGCGCAGCAGGTGGGTCTGGCCCACCACCTCGTCGAGCGCGCGCGGGCGCATCCGCACCGCCAGCGGCGCGGTCGCCGACGGAGCAGCCGCAGCGGGCGGGGGTGCGGCCGGCTCGTCGAGCTCGAACAGGCCGGCCGCGTCGGCGTGGTTGTCCATCGCCCACCAGCCTGCCACCCGCCGCCGACAGGACGGCGGGGCCCGGTACCAGCGGACCGGCGGGCCCTCCCCCGGTCGAGCGCAGGGCCGCACCGGGTGGGAGCTGGCCAACCCGCTCCGCGAGATGATCTCGAGCTTTCGGGTAGACCTCGTGGACGTCCGCGGGCGCCAGGTCGTCGTGCACCACGTGCGGACCCAGCCCACCGGAACCCACGCCGCGTCGGTCGCCCGAACCCGGGGTGGGGCGAGCGGCTACCCGGTCCGCCGCCCGGGCCGCCCGCTGGCGGCGAGCGGCCTCCGCCTACTCAGCCGCCATCCCACCGTCGTCCAGCACACCCCCCAGAGCAGGAAGAACGGCGACCACAGCAGAAGGTCCCAGCGCGCCAGGTCGCGGGCCAACGCGGCGTGCTCGACCGGTGCCGGGCGGACCCCGGTCAGCAGCAGCGCGTCGCCGACGAAGCCGAAACCCGACACCCCGATCGATCGGGCGATCATGAGGACCCCCAGCACCCGGGCGATCGCGAGCAGCAGCCGGCGCGGGACGCCCGCCCCCCAGGGGCGCACGGTGGCCAGCGCGACGACGACACCGACCACTGCGGCCCCGGCCAGCACCCAGTGGCTGGCCACGAACAGCGGATCCCGCGCGAGCAGCCGTTCGCGCAGCTCCGGGGGCAGCGGGTCCTTGTCGGCCAGCACGTTGGCCCCCAGCGCCTGGGCGAGCTTCATCGCGCCGTAGGCCCCGGCGCAGGCCGCCGCCCCGTACGCGCCCGCCCGCACCCGATCAGGCCGCGACACGGCCCGGCGCCCCTGCGTAGGACCGGATCATCGCCAGCAGCAGCCCGATCACGGCGATCCCGAGGACGCCGTGGTACCACTGCCAGCCCGGCCCGGGACCGCCGAACCCGTCCACGATCATGGTCGCGGCGCCGGCGCCGGCGGCCAGCAGCATGCCCACCAGCACCAGCAGCATCACCGTCCTGGGCGTCCTGCGCCCCAGCGCCGTGACCGTGGCAACGGCGATGCACGCGCCCAGCACGCCGCTCGCGGTCGCGAGCCACTGCCCGGTGGCCGCGTCCATGACCTCGCGGGCGTAGCGCTCGGTATCGGCAGCCGACACGACCGGGCCGCTCGGGAACCCGAGCCTGCCCTGCATCGCGAAGGCGGCCTTCCCCGCGGCGTAGCCGAGGAACAGCACCGCGACGCCGTATGCCGGCCAGCGGGGCGGGGAAGCAGATCCGTCCATGGACACGACCGTAGGCACCGCTGCCCGGGCACCACTCCCGTCACCGAGGGAGCCGCCTCCCCCGCTGGAGGGAGTCACCCGGGGCAACCGCCTGCGCCGGGGTGGCCACCGCAGCACCCACCCGCAGTCGAGTCGCAGTCGAGCCGGCTGACGGCGCGGGCCGGCCGAGCGCGGGTAGCGGCTGTTCGTGGCGACGGCCGGCCCGCAGCTCCGCGCGAGCAGACCCGTCGTCCCAGATTCCGGGAACGCGCTTCCACTCTTCGGGACGCGCGGGGCATCATCGGAACCGGCCGCACCCCGGCCCGCCGCCGCCCTGTCGACCCAGGACGAGCCCGCACCCGTCCGTTCGATCGGAGCCGCGCGATGACCGTCCCACCCGTCCTCCCCCTCGCCCCCGTCGTGTCGTCCCGGGTCGCCGCCGTGCGCGGCTCGGCCATCCGCGACCTGCTCACCCTCACCGCCCGCCCGGAGGTGATCAGCCTCGCCGGCGGGTTGCCGGCCGCCGACCTGCTGCCCCGTGACCGGATCGCGCAGGCGGTCGCCGCGGCGCTGACCGACCCGGCGTCGGTGCAGTACGGCGAGACGGCCGGGCTGGCCCGGCTGCGGGAGGTGGTGGCCCGGCACGAGACCGCCCGCGGCGTCGGACCGCTGCGGGCGTCGGACGTGGTGGTGACCAGCGGCTCCCAGCAGGCGCTGGACCTGGTCGCCCGGGCGACCCTGGACCCCGGCGACACCGTGGTGATCGAGGATCCCGGCTACGTCGGGGCGCTGCAGGTCTTCCAGGCCGCCGGCGCCGAGCTCGCCCCGATCGGCCTGGACGGCGACGGCATGCGGGTCGACGAGCTGGCCGACCGGCTCGCGGCCGGGTTGCGCCCGCGGTTGGTGCACACGGTCAGCAGCTTCCACAACCCGCGCGGGGTCACCCTGGCCGCCGACCGGCGCCGGGAGCTGGCCGGGCTGGCCGACCGGTACGGCTTCCTCGTCGTCGAGGACGACCCGTACGGGCTGCTGTCCTTCGACGGTGCCGTCCCGGAGCCGGTGGCCGCGCACGGTGGGCGGGTGGTCCGGCTGGGCAGCGCGTCGAAGGTGCTCGCCCCCGCACTGCGGGTCGGCTGGCTCTCCGGCCCGTCCGAGGTCACCGCGGCGGTGGAGCTGCTGCGCCAGGGTTCGGACCTGTGCGGATCGACGCTCACCCAGGCCGTGGCGGCCGACCTGCTCGCCGATTCCGGCTGGTTCCAGGCGCACCTCGGCACGCTGCGGGCGGCCGGGGCGGCCCGGGCGGCGGCGTTCACCACCGCGATCGCCGAACTGCTGCCGGACGCGACCTGCTCCACCCCCACCGGTGGGATGTTCTGCTGGCTGCAGTTCCCGGCCGGTACCGACACCACCGCGGCGCTGCCCCGGGCGCTGGACGCCGGGGTTGGCTTCGTCCCGGGCAGCGCCTTCGCGGTGGGTGATCCGCTGCCCGCCGCGGCCCGGTGCTGCTTCGCCTCGTCCCCGGAGGGTGAGCTGCGCGAGGCGGTGCGGCGGCTCGCCACCGTCCTGGGTCCGGGGCCGACGTAGGGTCGCACCCGTGCGACAGATCCTGGAACTGCTCGAACGCGACGCGCGGCTCTCCCACGACACCATCGCCACGATGACCGGGCTGCCGGTCGCCGAGGTGGACGCCGCTGTCGCCCGCTGGGAGGCGTCCGGCGCGATCCGCCGCTACAAGGCGGTCGTGGACTGGGACGCGGTGGATGCCGACACGACCAGCGAGACGGTGACCGCGTTCATCGACGTGTCGGTCGCCCCGGCGCGCGGGGTGGGCTTCGACGACGTGGCGACCCGGATCGCCCGGTTCGCCGAGGTGCGCAGCGTCTACCTGGTCTCGGGCAGCCAGGACCTGCGCTGCACCGTCACCGGCCCGACCATCCGCGCGGTGTCGGACTTCGTGTCCCAGCGGTTGTCCACGATCGACCGGGTGCGCTCGACGGCCACCCACTTCGTGTTGAAGACCTACAAGCGCGACGGCGACGCGTTCGGCCCGCCGACCGCGGACCACCGGCTCCCGGTCACCCCGTGAGACCCCTCAACGCCACCATCGCCGCCTGCCCGCCCTCGGGGATCCGCAAGTTCTTCGACATCGCCGCGGAGATGGACGACGTGATCTCCCTGGGGGTCGGCGAGCCGGACTTCGTCACCCCGTGGCGGGTCCGCGAGGCCGGGATCCACGCCCTGGAGCACGGCTACACCACCTACACCTCCAACGCCGGGCTGCTCCGGCTGCGCGAGCTGATCTGCGCCGACCTGGCCGGGCGCTACGGCGCCGACTACGACCCGGGCGCCGAGTGCCTGATCACCACCGGCGTCTCGGAGGGCCTGGACCTGGCGCTGCGGGTGCTGCTCAACCCCGGCGACGAGGTGATCGTGCCGGAACCCTGCTACGTCGCCTACGAGCCGTGCGTGCGGTTCGCCGGCGGCGTCCCGGTGCCGGTGCCGACCCGCTGGGAGGACGGTTTCGCCGTCGACGCCGACCTGGTCGCCGCCGCGCTCACCCCGCGCACCAAGGCGATCCTGCTCGGCTCGCCGGCGAACCCGACCGGCGCTGTGCAGCCGCGGGCCGCGCTGCAGGCGCTGGTCGCGCTGGCCGAGCGGCACGACCTCTACCTGGTCTCCGACGAGATCTACGACCGGCTGACCTACACCGGCGCGCACACCTGCCTGGGCACGCTGCCCGGCGCGCGGGACCGCACGGTGCTGCTCGGCGGGTTCTCCAAGGCGCACGCGATGACCGGCTGGCGGGTGGGCTGGAT
Organism: Pseudonocardia sp.; assembly: GCA_035645455.1. Taxonomy (GTDB): domain Bacteria; phylum Actinomycetota; class Actinomycetes; order Mycobacteriales; family Pseudonocardiaceae; genus Pseudonocardia. The sequence continues at coordinate 6,163 of DASQMQ010000004.1, read as the reverse complement.
CTGCGCGCCGGAGCCGGTCGCCGAGCTGTGCGTGCGGGTGCACCAGTACACGATGCTGTGCGCGCCGCACGTGTCGCAGCTGGCCGCGATCGAGGCCCTGGAGAACGCCGACGCCGACGTCGCGGAGATGGTCGCCGACTACGACCGGCGGCGCCGGGTGTTCGTCAAGGGCCTGCGCGAGACCGGCCTGGACTGCCCGGAGCCGGGTGGAGCGTTCTACGCGTTCCCCTCGATCCGGTCCTCCGGGCTGGACTCGGCCACCTTCGCCGAGCGGCTGCTGCACGAGCAGCACGTGGCCGTGGTCCCCGGTGACGTGTTCGGCCCCTCCGGGGAAGGGCACGTGCGCTGCTCCTACGCCACCGCGCTCCCGCAGCTGGAGGAGGCGCTGGTGCGCATCGACCGGTTCCTGCGCGGCCTCTGAGGAGTGGCACCTCACCGTCGACCCGGTCCGGGCCCACCGGTGAGGCTGCGGCGGGTCGGTCAGGCCACCGACCGGAACGCCGGGTACACCGGCAGCGAGGCCGGCGCGTCCGGGAACCGCTCGGCCAGCCCGGCCGCGACCTCGACACCCAGCTCGGCGGTGGCCGGCAGCCCGGCCTCCGCGGCGGCGGCGGCCATCTGCCGCCAGTAGTGGCCCAGCGCGGTGCTGATCCGCGGTGACCGGGTGGCGTCCGTGCCCACCGGCATGTCCCGGCTGCGGATCCGCGGCAGCATCCACCACGTGCACAGCCACACCCACAGCAGCTGGGCGTGCCGCAACCGGCGCTCCAGCCGGTCGGGGCGGTCCAGGTCGGGCCAGACCGGGGCGATCTCGCTGCGCCAGGCGTCCAGCATCGCCTCGGCCATCCCGGCGGGCAGCGCGAAGCTGGCTTCGCAGCCCGGGAACGGCACCCGGAAGTAGGCCGCGTCCAGCGCGATGTCGCGGAAGCAGCCCCACTCGAAGTCGACGAACCGCACCCCGCGGCTGGTCACCAGGTTGTTGTCCGGGCAGGTGTCGGACGGGCTGAACGCCCGGTAGCGGGTGGCGCCGAGCAGGCGGACCGTCTCGTGGGCCTCCAGGATCGCGTCCGGGCGCACCTTGACCCCGAGTTCGTGGTCGAGCAGGGCGGGCAGGCCGGCCACCGCGGCCCGGGCGTCCTCGGCCATCGGGTCGCGCCAGGCCCGCTCGCCGAGCCGGCGCAGCAGGGCGCCGAAGTCGCTCTCCCGGCCCGCGGTGGCCGCCTGCATCCGGCCCAGCGCCCGGGCCCAGCTGATCAGGCAGCGCCGGGCCGCCTCCGGGTCGGGCCCGAACAGCTTGTCGGCCAGCGTCGAGCTGCGCCCCAGGTCCTCCAGCACCAGCAGCCGGGTCTGCGGGTCGTGCGCGATCAGCACCGGGCTGGGCCGGGCGTCGGCCGGCAGCGCGGTGAACAGCTGGCAGCTGGCGACCTCGAAGTGGAACGGGTCGGGCCGACCGGCGTCGGGCGGGGCCAGGTAGTGCTTGACCACCAGGGTGCGCGGCAGCGAGAACGGGTTGCGGGCCACCCGCGCACGGGCCACCACCGACCGGTCGCTGCCGCCGAGGTCCTCGGGGTCGGCCAGCACGATGCCGGCGCCGGACCGGCGGGTGAGCAACCGCTCGGCAGCGGCCAGCGCGGCGAGCACCGGCCTGGGGACGTTGCCCAGGTCGCGTGTCATCACCCGCGACCCTACCCCCTGGGCGATCCCCACCATCCCGAAGTGCGGTGCCCGCGGCGCCGGGTACCGCGGGTCAGTTCGGGGCCGCGACCGGTGGCGCGGTCGGCGACGCCGCGGGCGGCGCCGGCGGCGGCGCGGCGTCGACCCCCGCCTCCTTGCGCTGCTGGGCGGTGATCGGCGCCGGGGCCGCGGTCAGCGGGTCGAACCCGCCGCCGGTCTTCGGGAACGCGATCACCTCGCGGATCGAGTCGACCCCGGCCAGCAGCGCGATGACCCGGTCCCAGCCGAACGCGATGCCGCCGTGCGGCGGCGGGCCGTAGGCGAACGCGTCGAGCAGGAAGCCGAACTTCTCCTGGGCCTCCTCCTCGCCCAGCCCCATGATCTGGAAGACCCGCTTCTGCACGTCGGCGCGGTGGATACGGATCGAGCCACCGCCGATCTCGTTGCCGTTGCAGACGATGTCGTAGGCGTAGGCCAGCGCGTTGCCGGGGTCGGACTCGAACTTCTCGATCCAGTCCGGGGTGGGCGAGGTGAAGGCGTGGTGCAGCGCCGTCCAGGACCCCCCGCCGACGGTCACGTCCTCGGTCTCGGCGGTCGACTCGAACAGCGGGAAGTCCACCACCCAGACGAACGACCAGGCCGACTCGTCGATCGCGCCGATCCGCCGGGCGATCTCGCCGCGGGCCGCGCCGAGCAGCACGCGGGCCTCGGTGGGCCGCCCGGCGGCGAAGAAGATGGCATCGCCCGGGTTCGCCCCGACCGCGGCCGGCAGCCCGGCCCGCTCGTCGGTGGAGAGGTTCTTGGTGACCGGGCCCTTCTCGCTGACCGCCCCGTCCTCGTCGACCAGCACGTAGGCCAGCCCGCGGGCGCCGCGCTGCTTGGCCCACTCCTGCCAGGCGTCGAGCTGCTTGCGGGGCTGGCTCGCCCCGCCGGGCATCACGACCGCGCCGACGTAGGGGTTCTGGAACACCCGGAAACCGGTGTTCGCGAAGTAGTCGGTGAGCTCGGTCAGCTCGATGCCGAAGCGCAGGTCGGGCTTGTCCGAGCCGTAGCGGCTCATCGCCTCGGCGTAGCTGATCCGCGGCAGCGGCAGCGGGACCCGGTAGCCGACCAGCTCCCACAGCGCGGCCACGATCGCCTCGGCCAGCTCCAGCACGTCGTCCTGCTCGACGAAGCTCATCTCGATGTCGAGCTGGGTGAACTCGGGCTGTCGGTCGGCCCGGAAGTCCTCGTCGCGGTAGCAGCGCGCGATCTGGTAGTAGCGCTCCAGGCCGCCGACCATCAGCAGCTGCTTGAACAGCTGCGGGCTCTGCGGCAGCGCGTACCAGGAGCCCGGGCGCAGGCGGGCGGGCACCAGGAAGTCGCGGGCGCCCTCCGGGGTGGACCGGGTCAGCGTGGGGGTCTCGACCTCGACGAAGTCGCGCTCGTCGAGCACCGCGCGGGCGGCCCGGTTGACCGCGCTGCGCAGCCGCATCGCCGCGGCCGGGCCGGGGCGGCGCAGGTCGAGGTAGCGGTGCTTGAGCCGGATCTCCTCGCCGACCCCGGTGTACTCGTCCACCGGGAACGGCAGCGGGGCGGCCTCGGAGAGCACCGTCAGCCCGGTGACGGTCACCTCGATCTCGCCGGTGGCCAGTTCCGGGTTCTCGTTGCCGGCCGGACGGCGGATCACCTCGCCGACCACCTGGACGCAGAACTCGGCCCGCAGCCGGTGCGCCCGCTCGGCCATCTCGCCCTCGCGGAACACCACCTGCGCCGACCCGGACGCGTCGCGCAGGTCGATGAAGATCACCCCACCGTGATCGCGGCGGCGCGCCACCCACCCGGCGAGGGTCACGGTCTGTCCGGCGTGCTCGGCACGCAACGTGCCGGCGGGGAGGGTGCGCATCACGGACGGAGATTATCCGGCGACCCGCGGCACCCGGCCAGCAGGTTTCCCTGCCGGCGCCGGTGGTCACAACAGGGACAGCTGATCACCCGGCTCGCGCGGGGGCGCCACGGGCCCGGTCGGCGGCTCGGTCGGCGGCTCGGTCGGCGGCGGGCGCATGCCGGTGACCGCGCCGGTCAGCCCGTGCCGGCGCAGCAGCGGAGCCACCCGCCCGGCCAGCGCCCGGCGGTACTCCGGGTCGACGTAGGCGCCCCGCCGGTAGAGCCGGGCGTAGCGCTCGACCAGCGCCGGGTGCTCCCGGCCCAACCAGGCGACGAACCACTCGCGGGTGCCGGGCCGCAGGTGCAGCGCCATCACGGTGGCTCCGGTCGCGCCGGCCGCGGCGATCCGGGCGAGCAGCTCGTCGAGGGCCGCGGCCGAGTCGGTCAGCAGTGGCAGCACCGGGGCCACCATCACCCCGCAGGGCAGCCCGGCGTCGGTGATCCGGCGGACCAGGTCGAGCCGGGCGGCCGGGGTCGGCGTGCCGGGTTCGAGCCGGACCTGCAGCGCGCGGTCGAGCAGCGCGATCGACACGCCGAGACCGACCCGCACGTCCGCCGCGGCCGCGGCGAGCCGGGGCAGGTCGCGGGTCAGCACGGTGCCCTTGGTGAGCACCGAGAACGGCGTCCCGGACCGGGCCAGCGCGTCGATGATCCCGGGCATCAGCCGGTAGCGGCCCTCGGCGCGCTGGTAGGGGTCGGTGTTGGTGCCCATCGCCACCGGCTCACGGGCCCAGCGGGGCGCGCGGAGCTCGCGGTCGAGCACCCGGGCGGCGTTGACCTTGACCACGATCTGGGCGTCGAAGTCGGCCCCGGCGTCCAGGTCCAGGTAGGTGTGGGAGTTGCGGGCGAAGCAGTTGTGGCTGACCACCCCCTCGGCCACGAAGTCGCCGGTGCCGGTGGTGATGTCGTACATCGGCACCGTGACCCCCAGCGACCGGACCGACTCGACGGCCAGCCCGGCCCCGCCGCGGACCGGCGCGCCGGCGGGGTCCCGCAGCCGCGACACCGCCGGGTCGGCGAGCTGCAGGAACCGCAGCAGCGCCGCGGGCCCGCCGCGCAGCCGCACCTCCGGCGCGGGGCCCGCGGTCCCGCCGGCCGTGGTGACCGCGAACCGGAACCCCAGCCGGTGCAGCGCACCGGCCACCCGGCCGATGATCGCGTTGTCGGTGTGCCGGATCCGCAGCTCACCGGCCACCACGGCGCCGCGCGCGTCGGCGACACCGCCCAGGAACCCGGCGCACCAGTCCTCGCCCGGGTCGCCCGGCCACCGCACGACGGCCTGCAGCGGCGGGGGCACCCGGCCCGGCTCGGCCGGGCCGGACCGGGCACCCGAGCGCAGCCGCGACCGGTCCGCCCCGCCGGCCAGGGCCAGGAAGTGGTGCGCGCGGCCCAGCGCCTCCAGCTCCAGCTGCTCGGACGGGAACGCCGCCGGGGTGTCCCCGCCGACCAGCCCGCACAGGTAGCCCTGCCGGTAGCCCACCGTCCGGGCGACGGCCGGGTCGGCCGGCCGGTCGGACCGGGCGGCCGGGCCCGGCCCCAGCAGCGCGCTGCCCGGACGCAGCCGGGGCCGGCGCCCGGAGCGGCACCAGCCGCCGGTCACGTGCCGCCAGCCCGCGTCGGTGAGGAACCGGTGCTCGCCGCTGGCCACGATCTCGGTGCCGTTGCGGAGCCGGACGCGGTGCGCGGGCTTGCGGGTCGACCAGTGCGCGAGCACGGTCGTGGGCACGTAGCGGCGCCGCCCGTCGACGACCTCGGTGCCCAGCACCGCGTCGCCCACCCGCAGATCCGCGATCGGGCGGGTGCGGCCGTCGGCCATCAGCACCCCGGTCGGCCCGGCCAGGCAGTACACGCAGGCGTGCGAGCAGCCCCGGTAGGGGTTGACCGTCCACCCGAACGGCAGCGCCGCGGCGCCCGGCACCCGGTTCAGCACCGAGCGGGCCTCGACCTCGTGGAACACCGTCCCGGCGAACTCCGGGGGGCGCACCGTGCGCAGCAGACCGCGCAGGCCGGGCAGCGCCGCGTCCTGGCCCACCCCGGAATCGAGCACCTGCTGACCGCTCCATCGCATGGCCGACAGTCGAACACACGTTCGATTCGACGGCAAGCCCGGCGCGCCCGGGTCGGATCGGCGAAGCTGCACCCCATGACCGTGACGTTGGTGGTGATGGGTGTGTCCGGGGTGGGCAAGACCTCGGTGGCCGACGAGCTGGTCACCGCGACCGGGTGGCCGTTCGCCGAGGGCGACGACTTCCACCCGCAGGCCAACCGGGACAAGATGGCCGCCGGGCATCCCCTCGACGACGACGACCGGTGGCCCTGGCTGCGCCGGATCGCCGACTGGATCGGCGAGCACGAGGCGGCCGGCGAGAGCGCGGTGGTGACCTGCTCGGCGCTGCGGCGCGCCTACCGCGACCTGCTGCGCGACGGGCACCCGTCGGTCCGGTTCGTGCACCTGATCGCGCCGGCGACGCTCATCTCCGAGCGGATCACCGCCCGCCGTGGCCACTACATGCCACCCTCGCTGCTGCAGAGCCAGCTGGCCACGCTGGAGCCGCTGCGGGAC
>DASQMQ010000003.1:0-2035 GCA_035645455.1 Pseudonocardia sp. | reverse complement strand
GCCGCTCCACCACGGCCCGGCCGACGCCCCGGCCCCCGCCGGTCACCACATGCGAACGGATCATCCCGGCACGCTACGACGTCGCGGCCCTCAGAGCACCGGGTGCCCGCCCGGCTCGAACGGCGTCAGCTCGGAGTGCTTGGCCGCGAAGCCGACCCCGGTGCGCCGGCGCTGCAGCCGGTTGCGCATGAACGGCATCACGAACTCGCGCATCCAGCGCAGGTCCTCGACGTGCCGGTCGCGCCACGGCGTCGGGTCGGCCTCGGGCAGCGGGGTCCGCCAGTCCTCCAGCACCGGTTCGCCCAGGGTCTCCAGCACCCGCAGCGCGACCCGGCGGTGGCCCTCGGCGGTCAGGTGCAGCCGGTCGGGGCCCCAGCAGCGCGGGTCGGCCAGCGCGGTCATCCCCCACAGGTCGACGACCGTGGCGCCGTGCCGGTCGGCGCTGGCCCGCATCAGCTCGTTGTAGCAGGCCACCCGCCCGCGCAGCCGGCGGATCAGCAGGTGCATCCGGCCGAGGTCGAAACCGGTGAACACCAGCACCTCGGCGCCGGTCGCGGTGAGCCGCTCCAGCGCGGCGTCGAACCGGCGGGCGAGGTCGTCGGTGTCGCAGGACAGCCGGATGATGTCGTTGCCGCCGGCGCTGAACGCCACCAGGTCCGGGCGCAGCCGTTCGACCGGCGGGAGCTGGTCGGCGACGATCTCGTCGAGCAGCTTGCCGCGGACGGCGAGGTTGGCGTAGCGGAAGCCCGGCCGGCGCTCGCCCAGGTATTCGGCCACCCGGTCGGCCCACCCGCGGGGTGTGCCGTCGCGGCGCCAGTCGTCCAGACCCTCGGTGAAGCTGTCCCCGATCGCGATGAAGCTGTCGTGCGCCACGCCGACCGCCCCCTCTCGTCCACCCCGTCGCCGAGGTGCCGACGGGTACCGCTCACCTCAGGATCACCCAGCACCGGTGACCCGCGCCAGTACCTCTGGGAACGACCCCGGACATAGGGCACCCTTCCCTCATGGGTGGAGCCGAGCAGCGTCCCGAGCCGTCGCTGGCCGATGTGCTGGGCGGGCGCGGTGGCGCGCTGGACGCGACCGTGCCGGTGGTCACCTTCGTGCTCGTCTTCACCCTCGGCGACGCACTGGGCTGGCTGTCGCCGGTGGTCTGGGGCGGGCTGGCGGCGGTGCTGGTCGGCGGGGTCGTCGCGGCGGTCCGGGTGGCCCGGGGCCGGCGTCCGCGCGCGGTGCTGCTCGGACTGCTGGGCGTGGCGGTCGCGGCGCTGGTCGCCGTCTACACCGGCCGCGCGGTCGACTTCTTCCTGGTCCAGATCGTCAGCAACGCGGCCAGCGCGCTGGCCTGGGCGGTGTCGATCGTGGTCCGGTGGCCGCTGCTGGGGTTGGTCGTGGGGACCGCGCTCGGGCAGCGGACGCGCTGGCGCCGCGATCCCGACCTGCTGCGCGGCTACCAGCGCGCCAGTTGGGTGTGGGTGGCGCAGTACCTGGTGCGGCTGGCGGTGTTCCTGCCGTTGTGGGCGGCCGACGCGGTGGTCGCCCTGGGCATCGCCCGGACCGTGCTGACCTGGCCGCTGGTCGCCCTGTGCGTGGCGCTGTCCTGGCCGGTGCTCCGGTCGGCGCTGCCCCCCGGTCACCGCGGCCTGAGGTATCCCGAGGAGCATGGGGGGATGGCCAACCGCCCGGCGTGAACGCGCTCACGAATAGCGATCGACTGAAACGATCAAGCCGCCCGGCCCGTTGGACATGGGGTACACCGCCGCAACGCCGCCGCCCGCGCGCCGCTGCGGACAGGCGTTATCCGCACAGCCCACGACCGCGAATCGGAGCCATGCCACAGCATCCCCCCACGCCCCGCCCCAGCCCTGGTGACGGTCGTCGGAGCGACCTGAACGGCGAGCCCCCGACCGAACGGCGGTTGCCGCCGGAGTCGTGGGGACCGCCCGCCGGCGGCCCGGTCCCGGGCCCGCGGCCACCGGTGGTGCCCGGCCCGCGCCGGGAGCCCCGGCCGTCGCCCGGCGACGGCGCCGGCGGGGAC
>DASQMQ010000002.1:0-1749 GCA_035645455.1 Pseudonocardia sp. | reverse complement strand
GAGTTGGCGCCGGAGACCGTCGAGGACGTCCTGCGCCTGCTGGTCGGCTGCCCGGCCTTCCTGGGGCTGGCGGAGGAGGACCTCGCCGGGTTGGCGAAGGCCGCCGAGATGGTCTACGTCCCGCAGGGCGACGACGTGCCCCGCGACGCGCAGGACGCCCCCCTGGTCGTGCTCCGGGGCGCGCTGATGGTCCGCGACGAGGGGGGACGCTCGGTCGACCTGGTCGCGGCCGGCGAGTTCCACGCCGCGGTGCCCGGGACCCGGTGCGAGGCGGTCGAGCCCGCCCTGCTCGTCCTGCTGCCCGAGACGGCGCTGGGCCTCGCCTGGTCGGCTCCACCCGCGCACCTGCGGGCGGCCCCGGCTCCCCCGCCGCCGCCGAGCGCCGGTGATCCGCAGATCGTCCCGGTGAGCACGGTGATGCGGGCCGGCCTCCTGACGATCTCCACGGACGCCGGCTGCCGGGAAGCCGCCCAGCGGATGCGCGACCACGACGTGTCCGCGCTCGTCGTGGTCGGGGGTGCAGCGCCCGGCATCGTCACCGACCGGGACCTTCGCAACCGCCTGGTGGCCGAGGGCCTGGCCCCGCACACCCCGGTGGGCTCCATCGCCACGCAGCCGGTGCGGACGGTGGACGCCGGCGTACCGCTGTTCGAGGCCCTGCTGGAGATGGTCTCCACCGGGGTGCACCACCTGCCCGTCACCGAGCGGGGGCGGATGGTGGGCATGGTGTCGGCGGGCGACCTGCTGCGCCAGCAGAGCCACGGCCCCCTGCACCTGCGCGTGCTGATCGACCGCGCGGACGGCGTCGAGGCGTTGGCCGGGGTGGTGCCCGAGCGGCCGCGGGTGGTGGAGGCGCTGCTGGCGGCGGGCATGAAGGCGGCGGCGATCGGCCAGGTGCTGTCGGCGATCACCGACCGCATCACCGGTCGACTGCTGGAGTTCGCGGTGCGCGACCTGGGCCCTCCTCCCACCGACTACGGCTGGCTGTGCTTCGGCAGCCAGGCGCGCCGCGAGCAGACCCTGACCACCGACCAGGACACCGGGCTGGTGCTGCCCGACGGGCTGGACCCCGACGGGCAGCGGTACTTCGCGCAGCTCGCCGGCCGGGTCACCGACGGTCTCGAGGCGTGCGGGTTCCGGCGCTGCCCCGGCGGGGTCATGGCGGTGAACGACGAGTGGCGCCACGACGTGAGCGGCTGGCGCCGGCGCTTCACCGAGTGGCTCACCACGCCCACCGGCGAGCACCTGCTGGGCGCCACCATCGCCTTCGACCTGCGCACCGTGACCGGGCAGCTGGCGGCCGAGCCCGTCCTGCAACCGGTGATCGCCGGCGCGAGCGGGCGCGCGCTGTTCCTCGGTCACCTGGCCCGTCAGGCGGTGGGCCACCGTCCTCCGCTGGGCTTCCGCGGCCGCTTCGTCGTGGCGCGCTCCGGCGAGCACGCCGGCGCGTTCCAGGTGAAGGCCGGGGCGCTGCTGCCGATCGTGGACCTGGCCCGCTTCCACACCCTCGCGCACGGGGGCACGGAGGTCGGCACCCGGGACCGCCTCGCGGCGGCCGGGAACCGCCGGGGGCTGTCGCCGGACCTGGCGGACACGTTGCGCGAGGGCTACGACCTCGCCCTCGGCGTGCGGCTGGACGCGCAGCTCGCGGCGCTGCGCGAGGGGCGGGAACCGGACGACTGGGTGGACCCCGACCGGCTGCCGCCCCTGCTCCGCTCCCAGCTCCGCGAGGTGTTCAAGGCGATCCGG
>DASQMQ010000001.1:0-4306 GCA_035645455.1 Pseudonocardia sp. | reverse complement strand
GCCCACCGGCGGGCGGTGCGCGCCCGCGAGCGCGCCGAACGGGCCGCGGCCCGGCGGCCGGGTCGTCGCGCCGGCTGAGCCGGTCGAGATGCACCAGCGGGCCTGGCCGCCCACCGACCCCCGGCACGTCCACCTCGTGGCCGGACCCGCGGGAGCCCCGACCGGCCGAGCGCGTGGGCCCAGCACAGACGTCCGGCGTCGACCGGTCTACCGTCGGTCGCCATGACGACCCTTGACGGCCGGACGGCCCTGGTCACCGGCGCGGCGTCGGGCATCGGTGCCGCGATCACCCGCCGGCTCGCCGCGGACGGCGCGCAGGTGCACGCCGTCGACCGGGACGAGGCCGGGCTGCGCGCGCTGGCCGAGGCGGTTGTGGGGGTCCGGGCGGTCACCTGCGACCTGTCCGACCTCGCCGCCGTCGACCGGCTGCCCGCCGAGGTCGACGTGCTGGTGAACAACGCCGGACTGCAGCACGTGGCGGCGATCCCGGATTTCGACCCGGACCGCTTCTCGTTGCTCCTGCGGGTGATGCTGGAGGCGCCGTTCCGGCTGGCCCGCCGGGTGCTGCCGCACATGTACGAACGCGGCTGGGGCCGGGTCGTCAACGTCTCCAGCGCGCACGGCCTGCGGGCCAGCCCGTTCAAGTCCGCCTACGTCAGCGCCAAGCACGGCCTGGAGGGGCTGTCCAAGGTGATCGCGCTGGAGGGCGCCGCGCACGGCGTCACCAGCAACTGCCTCAACCCCGGCTACGTGCGCACCCCGCTGGTGGAGAGCCAGATCGCCGACCAGGCCCGCACCCGCGGCATCCCCCCGGACGAGGTGGTCGAGCAGGTGATGCTCGCGCCGGCCGCGGTGAAGCGGCTGGTCGAGCCGGACGAGGTCGCCGAGCTGGCCGCGCTGCTCTACGGCCCGGCCTCGGCGTCGATCACCGGCACCTCGCTGTCGGTCGACGGCGGCTGGACCGCCCGCTGACCCCGCCCGGACCCGCTCACGACCTCAGCTCGAGGTCGAAGGCGTCCTCGCCGATCCACACCCGCAGACCGTCGGCGTCGTCGGTGATGTAGCCGTCCTCCTCGGCGCCGAGCTCGCGGGAGGCGTCCAGGGCGCGGTAGGAGAACTCGATGCGGCCGCCGCCCAGGTCGCGCGGGCGGTACTCGGAGGCGAGCCGGGCGGTGCGGCTCTCGGTCGCCAGCCAGCGGGCGTTGTCCTCGCCGACCTCGCCCACCCAGTGGTCTTCGCGCATCGACGGAGTATGCGCCCGCCGGCGGCCGGTCGACGAGCCCCGGCCGAACGTGCTGCGCTCGGCGTCCCCGGGTCGTAGTGTGCCCGGCCGAGGAGCTGTGCCCACCGCAGTGCGAGCGAGGAGGCCACGTGTTCGAGAAGCCGACGACACCGCCGTCCGATTCCCCGTCCAGCACGCCGCAGGGTTCCGGGATAGTCCGGGTGGTGGCGGCGAGCATGGCCGGCACCACGGTCGAGTGGTACGACTTCTTCCTCTACGGCGTGGCGGCGGCCGTCGTCTTCCCCGCGGTCTTCTTCCCCTCCGACGACCCGGTCGCGGGCACCCTGCTGGCGCTGGGCACGTTCGCCATCGGCTTCCTCGCCCGCCCGCTGGGCGGGCTGGTCTTCGGCCACTACGGCGACCGGATCGGCCGCAAGAAGCTGCTGGTGATCAGCCTGGTGGCGATGGGGGTCGCGACCTTCCTGATCGGGCTGCTGCCGGGCTACGCCACCATCGGCGTCGCCGCCCCGCTGCTGCTGGTGCTGCTGCGGCTGATCCAGGGCTTCGCGCTGGGCGGCGAGTGGGGCGGCGCGGTGCTGCTGGTCTCCGAGCACGGCGACCCGGCCCGGCGCGGCTTCTGGGCGAGCTGGCCGCAGGCCGGGGTGCCGCTGGGCCAGCTGCTGGCCAACGGGCTGCTGTTCGCGCTGGCCGCGGTGCAGGACGAGGCGACCTTCCAGTCCTGGGGCTGGCGGATCCCGTTCCTGCTCTCCGCGGTGCTGGTGCTGATCGGGCTGTGGATCCGGCTGTCGGTGGAGGAGTCGCCGGTGTTCCGGGCCGCGCAGGCCCGCGCCGCGGAGCGGGCCGCGGCCGGCGAGCGGGAGACCATCCCGATCGTCGAGGTGTTCCGGCGCTACCCGCGCGAGGTGTTCGTGGCGATGGGCGCCCGGTTCGCCGAGAACGTCTCCTACTACATCTTCACCATCGTGGTCACCACCTACGCGACCCAGCGACTGGAGCTGACCAGCGCGTTCATCCTCGGCGCGGTGCTGATCGGGGCGGCGGTGCACCTGGTCACGGTGCCGCTGTGGGGGGCGCTGTCGGACCGGTTCGGCCGCAAGCCGCTCTACCTGCTGGGCGCGGCCGGGGTCGGGCTGTGGTCGTTCGCGTTCATCGCGCTGCTGGACACCCGCAACTTCGGCGCGATCGTGCTGGCCATCGTCGGTGGGCTGATCTTCCACGGGGCCATGTACGGGCCGCAGGCCGCGTTCCTGTCCGAGCTGTTCGGCACCAAGGTGCGGTACTCGGGGGTGTCGATCGGCTACCAGCTGGCCTCGATCGCGGCCGGCGGGCTGGCCCCGATCATCGCGGTGGCGCTGTACACCACGTTCGACAGCGGCTACGCGGTCTCGGTCTACGTGGCGCTGTCGGCGGTCATCACGCTGGTGGCGGTGGCCGCGTACAGCGAGACCCGGCACCGCGACCTGGCCGCCGACGACGGCATGACCCCGGCCGGGCGGTGATCGCGGGCCCCGGACGACCTTTTTCGGCGACCGCCCGTAACCACCGCCCCGGGTGGACCGTTGAGGCAGTGACCGGGGCCGGCGGAACTGGGGAGCCTCCGCCGGCACCGGTTGACCCACCCCCGTGCGATCACGACCGTGCGATCACGACCGGGGCAGCCGGAAGACCGGGAAGCCCGGGGCGATCGCGAGCAGCTCCTGGTCGGTCGACTCCGCGGTGACGCCGTCGAAGAACCGGCCCACCTCCCAGGCCCACTTGCGCAGGTACTCGCGCAGCACCGGCGGCTTGTCCGGGTCGGCCAGCTCCTCGACGGTGATCGCCTCGACCCGGCGGCCCAGCCGCAGCTCACCACCACCGGCGGCGCGGATGTTGCGCACCCACTGGGTGTGCCCGCGCGGGGCGACCAGGTAGCGCTCGCCGTCGACGGTGAGCAGGTTGACCGGCACCGTCCGCCACTGGCCGCTGGAGCGGCCGCGGACGGCCAGGACCCGCGAGCCCATCACGCTGACGCCCAGCCGGGTCAGCCGCTGGACGACGCCGTTGACGATGTGGTCGACGCGGCCGGGGACGATGTTGCGCGGGGTGGTGGTCATGCTGTTCCTCCTCGTTCGAGAGCAGTGCTCTCCGTTAGGAACAGTGAACAGCAGAAAGCCGGCCACGTCAAGAGCACTGCTCTCACCACAGCCGGACGCTCTGATCGGACGCGTTCAGCGGGCCGGCAGGAGCTCCGCATCGGCCTGCACCGGAGCCGGCGCCCACCACCGGCGCAGCCGCTGGGCCAGCGCGAACGCCCCGGCGGTGACCACGGCCATGACGACGCCGGCGGCCAGGCACGGCAGCGGACGACCACCGGTCATCGGGCCCAGCGCCAGCCCGACCAGCAGCATGTAGCAGCTCCACACCGCCGAACTGGCCAGCGACCAGGGCAGGAACCGGTGCAGCGGCAGGCCGAACCGGCCGGCCGCCGCGGTGCTCACCAGCCGGCCGCCGGGCATCAGGCGGGCGCCGACCAGCACCACGCCGGGCCTGGCCAGCACGTGCCGGCGCACCCAGCCGGAGATCCCGACGTCGGCGTCGGTCAGCGCGACCACCCGCTGCGAGGACCGGCCCAGGCCGAACACCGCGACGTCACCGATCATCGAGCCGACCACCGCGGCGACGAACAACCCGGCCACCGCAGCCGTGTCGTGACTGCCGAAGGCCAACGCCGCCGCCGACATCAGCAGGGTCTCGCTCGGCAGCATCGGGAACGGGCCGTCCACCGCGATCATGATGACCAGCACCGGGAGCAACCACGCGCTGTGGAGCAGCTCCCCGACACCCGTCAGCACGTCCAGCAACAGTTCGCCTCCCGGTCGTGCGCACACCCCGGCCGGGGAGCCGGTCCAAGGGTGGCAGATGCGCCGACCGGGTGTCCCGCGGGCCCGTCCCGCCCCCTCCGGCCCAGCCCGCACCCGTCGAGAACGAACTTGTCGTGATCGACAGGCCCTGTTGATCACGACAACTTCGTTCTCGACGGGGTCAGCGGAACGGGTGGGCGGTCAGCAGGATAGGCCCGTGGAC